>CAXGOD010000001.1:0-23293 GCA_964011245.1 uncultured Bacteriovoracaceae bacterium
AGTTTGATTGAGTAAAATTCAAACTCCTGCTTCAACAGATATTCCAGAAAATATGCAAGAAGTCCCGGCGTGAATAATATGATCATTTTTCTTAAAGCTCATAGGGGAAAAATACTGCTCTAGATGGCACCATTCAGACTCTGGAATTTCTGCTAATTCCTTGAATTTGCTATAGATCCTTGGATATTTTACCATTGTTATCCTATGTTAATTAAACTTTTGTTTTTTAAGTCTACTTTAGGGGTAGGAGGATATCAATATGAATGTTTTTATTACTGGCGGGCTGACTGGTCTTGGGGCTGAGACTGCCATAAATTTAATGAAAGATGGACACACTGTAGGTATTTGTTCATTTCAAGCAATTGAAGACATAAAAGATATCCTTCCAAGTGGAGCAGAGTATTACCAAGCTGACGTTACCGATCGTGCTCGTGTGAATATCGTTGTTAATGAATTCGCAACAAAGCATGGAACTTTAGATGTAATCTATGCCAATGCAGGTATCAATCATCCTAAACAAGAAGTTCCCGACTGGGACATCGCTCATAAGGTTGTAGATATAAATATCAAAGGTGTTATGAACACAGTTGAGCCTGCAATTGAAATTATGAAGAAACAAAAATCAGGACATATCGTAACTATCTCTTCTATCTCTGGCTTTGCTGGACTTCCGGGGATGAGTGTTTATGGGTCTACAAAGGCTTTTATTAGAAGTTTTAGTGAGACTCTTTCAGTAGATTTAGGTAAGTATGGAATTGAAGTTACTTGTTTAGCTCCTGGATTTATTGCGACTCCGTTAACTGAAAGTAATAAACATAATATGCCATTTCTTTTAACTCAAGAGCAGGCCGGTAAAGAGATTATCAAGGCGATTTATCAGCAAAAATCCATGCATATATTTCCATTTCCTCAAAAGTTCATAGCAGGATTTTTATATCATCTTCCAAGACCTCTTTATCGTTTTATCATGAAGAGGGATCTAACAGGTCTAAAGGCCACTAAACACTAGATTCTTGACGTTCTTACTGATTTAGTCGGGTTCTAACATAATCTCAAGTTCTTCCGATAAGTAATGTAGGGAGAGCTTATGAGATATATTATTTTAGTACTGACATTTTTATTTGTTACACTTGCCTTTGCAAAAAGGGATGTTGATTTTAAAAAGTTTAATGGTGCCATGAATGAAAATATTGATCATGTTATTAAGCATAACCCACAGATGTATGAGCAAAAGAAAACTCGTGCTCCGGCTTCAGTTGAATTAGAAGAAGAAAAATTTGAGGATACTGAAGATAAGATCAATACATTTGATCAGCAAAATACAGGTCATGCTGATTGGTAATTTTGAAGATTAGTTATTTCATTAGACAAATCATTTTATAATTCACATTTGAAAAAGAAGAAAGCGACGAAAAGGAGCTTTCAGTATTCTTTATTTCTTTTTGCCTCAAGTTAAACCTTAGTAAATTTCATTATTTATAAAATCTAACTTTGTACATTTATTTGAAATAAAAAACCCTGCGTGGTTTTGCAGGGTTTATAAGGGCTAATCTCACCAAACTAGCTAAGGCCACCCACGGGCAGCAAATATATTATAACGTGATTTTTCTATTCAGGTCAATGAAGACCAGTCTATAAGGGGACAATACCATGGATGGAAATCTCACCAAACTAGTTAAGAACTTGATTTTATTATTGTGGTTAATTTATTTAATAGAAGATTGTTTTTAGTTAGGGGAGCGTAAGGGCCTTTTACCTTACGCTCTTTTATATTCTATTTTCTAAACATATCAAAAATTTGAGTTGGAAGAGGGAAGAACGTTGTCGACTTTCCACCACCAGAAGAGATGTCTCTCATTGTATCTAAATACCTAAGAGTCATTGCTCCTTCTTGAGTTGCTAAAACTTCAGCCGCTTCAGAAAGTTTTTGTGCAGCTTGAAATTCACCGTCTGCAGAAATAATCTTTGCTCTTTTTTCTCTTTCTGCTTCAGCTTGTTTTGCCATCGCTCTTTGCATTGATTCAGGAAGATCAATTGCTTTAAGTTCAACGTTTGTTACTTTTATTCCCCAAGGCTCAGTTAGCTCATCAAGAATAACTTGAAGCTTGCTATTGATGTCTTCTCTTTGAGATAGAACTTCATCCATTTCATATTGACCGATAACAGATCTTAGAGTTGTTTGAGAAATTTGAGCTGTTGCATGGTAGTAATTCTCAACATGAATAATAGCTTTTTGAGGATTGTTAACTCTAAAATAAACAACACCATTTACAGTTAATGTAACGTTATCTTTCGTAATGATGTCTTGGCTTGGAACATCCATAGTTACAACCCTAAGGTCGATCTTAACCATCTTCTCAATTCCTGGGATTAGGATAATTAGTCCAGGTCCTCGAACTCCAACATATTCACCAAGTCTAAATACAACACCTCTTTCGTATTCATTTAAAATCTTGATTGAACTAAAAATTAACACACCTAATATTACTATCAGTGGTAAATAAGCGATCATGTTTAACTCCTTAATTTGTTATTTATAATTTTTCTATTTTTACTTTTGTATGCTCATCGTCTTGATCAACGACTTTTACTTTTTCATCCATAGCGAACTCAATACCTGTAATTGTATTCCAAATTTCACCATTTACTTTTACTTGATAAAGAAATTGTTCTCCGTCTTTCCCCATTAGTCTGGAGATATGTCCTGTACAATCTTTGTTTTTAAAGAAGTATTGTTTTTTAGTTCTGGTCTTAATAATAACTGTAGCAATCATAAGTACATAAATAACAATAGCAGCAACAACTGATAAAACCATCGGAAGTTGAATATCTAAGTATGCATTCTCTGTTCTAAATAAGAAGAGGGATCCAAAGACCAAAGAGGCGATTCCGCCGAGAGTGAGGATTCCATAACTGGTTATATAGATCTCTATTATAAAGAGGACAAAGGAGAGGACAATTAATCCAAGTGCTCCAAAGTTAAGAGGTAGAACTTGAAAACCAATGGCCGCAAGAACTAAACAAACAGCTCCTATTGCTCCAGCAACAAATCCTCCTGGGGCTTGAAATTCAAAGTATAAAAGAGCGGCACCGATAACAAAAAGAATATAGGCCGTCATAGGATTTGCTAAAATATCTAAAATCTTTTGACCTGGGTCCATGTTCTTAGTTTTAATTTCTGCATTTGGGCTAACAGTTAATTTTATGTCTGTTCCTAGGACTTTGATTGTTTTTCCATTAATAAAAGAGATGAGATCTGCTTGAGTATTAATAATGCCATTAATAACTTTTTCTTTTAGAGCTGTTTGTGAATCAAAGCTTGAAGCCTTAGAAATCATTTCAGCAAAGCGATCAGGATTTCTTCCTCTGGCTTTTGATAAAGAGCGAACAAGAGCAACAAGATCATTTATTGCTTTTGCTTTTCCATCTGACTTCTCTATATCTTTACCAATACCAACTGGAGTCGCTGCACCAATATTTGTTCCTTCACTCATAACAAGTAGGTGAGCAGAGCTTGCGATAATCGCTCCTGCACTGGTAGCACTTGCACCTTCTGGTGTTACCCAAACAACAAAAGGAACTGTGAGTTTACCAATTAAGGTAATGATATCTTTTGTTGTCGTAACTAAACCACCGGGAGTATCTAGTTTTAGAATTGCTAGGTCTCCTTTATCTGCACTTAGTTTAGATAGTTCAGTTTTTAAATAATTATAAGTCGCTGGATTTATACTAGAGTTGACTTCTAATACAGAAATCTGTTTTACTTCGTAGCCCTCTGCTGCGAAAGAGCTAGAAAAAGATAAGATAAATAAGTAGAATGCAATAAGTTTAAAAATTTTCATAAAAGAAAAATACGATAAAACAGTCGAGTTCGTACAGTTATTTAAAGGAATTATTCAATGCGTAAGATCATTTTGGCCTCTTTTCTAAACCCTGTCTCAGATAAAAAGTGTGAAACTATCATGCATGGAGCCATGGTAATCAAATATAAAAAGAAAGGACAGTTTGCAGCCGTTGATTTTCTAGGGGATGCAAGCAAGGCAGTCGCAAAATATAAAGATTTTGATGAAACAATAGATCTAAGAGATAAGCTGATCCTGCCTGGCTTTTTTGATATGCATTTTCACTGGGTTCAAGATGATGTTCGAGAAATGCCAAAAGACTCTCTACTAACTTGGTTAGAAAAATATACATTTCCAACTGAGAATAAATACAAAAATAAAGACTACGCTAAAAAGAAAGCTCAGAAGTTCTTTAAGAAGCTTACAAGAAATGGAACTCTTGGTGGAGCCTGTTACAGCTCAATTCATGCTCATGCTACAGACTATGCTTTTAAATATGCAGTAGGTGATTTTGTTATTGGGAACGTACTGATGACGATGAATTCTCCAGAGTACTTAACACAAAAAAAATCAGCAGCTATTAAACTCGCTAGTAGGTTAAGTGCTAAGTATGGAGAACGCTATGCTTTAACACCAAGATTTGCTATCGCTACAGACCCAGAAACAATGAAAGAAACAGCGAAAGCTGCAAAGAAGAATAAATCATTTTTACAAACACATTTAAGTGAGAATAAGGATGAGATTTCATTTGTAAAAAGCCTCTATCAAGGGATGAAAGGTTTTACTAAAATAAAGTCTTATACAGAGATTTATAAAAAATCAGGAATGCTTAGTTCTAAAACGATTATGGGACATGCCATTCATTTGGATAAAGAAGAATTACAGATGTTATCTAAATCAAAAACAGCGATTGCTCATTGTCCTACTTCAAATGCACCACATTCAGAGTTGGGGTTAGAGTCTGGGCTTTTTGACTTTAAGAAAATTGAAAAGGCCAAAATCCGTTGGGCACTAGCAAGTGATATTGGTGGTGGACCATTTTTATCTATGTTTGATGTTATGAGATCTTTTGTTGAGCAAAATAAAAAGGCCAATGTTAAGGGGGCGACTTTTGTAAAAGCTCTAAATCGATCAACTAATGCTGGGGCTGAAATACTAAAAATGGGAAAGATTAAAGGAAACTTTGATACAGGTAAGCAAGCCAATTTTATCGTTGTTGATTTACCTAAAATACCTAAGAAATCTAAGGATGCGGAGTTGATCTTGAGTAAACTTATTCGTCCTTTGTCCAAAAATCGAGATAAATATCAAAACCTTGTAAAGTCTGTGTATTTTAACGGTGAAAAACTAGACTAATCGCATAATAATTTTTATTATAACCTGAGTTAACAGGGGTATTAATGAAAAGATTTCTAACATTTTGTTTAGTTATTAGCGTAGGCTTTAACATGTATTTATATAATACAGAGTATGTAGTTCGTGATGATTTTAATGATAACTATGACCATATAACTCCAGAAATTCCAGTAAATGATCATGTAAAATTAGCGCAATCAGCAATATTAAAAAAAGAAGATTGTGGGGCTGATCAAAAAGCATTTCTTCGTAGAAAACCTACTCAAAAGAAAAACGCAAGTACCAAAGATGAAATTGATAAGGAAGATGAAGCACCGATGCTTTCTGAAGTAGAGATAAGAGAGAAACTTGAAGCTCGCTATAATGAATGGGTGGAAAAATCAGATAATTTCTTTATCGATGAACTTGATATTACTGCAGAGCAAGTAGCTGCCTATAGAAACTTGTCTAAGCAAAGACAAAGTGAAATTACAGACTACTTTAATCGTAAAACAAAAGACGCTAAGGAAGATAGTCCATCGGCTTATATGTTCACTTCAGATGACACTATTTTTATGGGAAGATTAGCTCAAAAATATGAGAATCTTTTAAAAGAAAACTTTGGTGAAGAAAATTATAAAAAACATAAACAGTTTATAAAAAATCACAATGATACTATAATGACGGATGAATTCGTTCAGGTAGTTGAATTCTAATTTTTGTATCGTTTATCGATCATTAACCTTAAAAATTATATGACTGAGAAAAAATAACCATATTGCATTTTGTATATGTCGATTTTTTCTTATGACACATGATGAGAAGCATCTTGATATAGGGCGACACAAGCATTTTCTTTTTTTTCCTCTTATTTTTTTTTTTTATATTTATGGCAAGATTAATCTATAAGTTTTTACAGATTGTCCGATGACATTCTATGAAAAATGATTATTATATATTTCACTTGTAAAACATTTTAGGAGAGTCCATGCGTTGCTTCAAGAACATTGCCGAGCTGATCAAATCGAAGAGATTACAACACCCTAAGTCTTATTCTCAATCAGAACTGTCACATTTATTAGGATATAAAAACGGACAGTTTATTTCTAACGTTGAGAGAGCTTTATGTAACATTCCACTTAAGATGTTATCTAGAGTTTCGGAGGTTTTAGACGTTAACCCAGGGGAGCTTAAATCGGCTATTCTAAGAGACCATGAGGAAACTCTTAACAATTATCTTCAAATTAATGGAAAGATCGGAGGAGCGGAAGTTACTTCAATTAGAACGCAAGACAAAACAAATGAAGGAGTCAACTCGCCTGCAGCAAGTGGATTCGTTACTTCAGATTCATTTAAAATGTCTTCTAACTCTTAGTCTCGAGTAAAATAATATATATATAAGTAAAAAGCCCGGGCTTATACCGGGCTTTTTTTATTCTTAAAAATTTCATTTAAAACTAATCTACTATACCTTTATAGGCCTTGTAGTCGTCATAAGTACCAGACGATTCTTCTTTGTCATTACTCCACTCATGTTCTTTTTGGGTTACTAATAGATGTGGGTCTTCAAAGTCACCTTCAAAAGGAACTTCATCTCCTACAGGCTCTAGTTCGTGAGTTGTAGTATATTGGCGATCTGGTGGATAGAAATCTAACTTCTTGTCTAGAACTTCTTTTTGCCAGTCTTTTAATGAGTTTTTATAATCAACAATTGCTTTCAATGTTTTATTAAAGTTTTGTTGTACTTTATCAAATTGCTTTCCAGTAATTCTTCCGAAAACTTCAAAGTATTTTTTTCTAGCAATTGCGTGTTGTTCCATCAGGTTTTCATATTTTTGTAGAACCCGTGACGGAGTTAAGCTCTTTGGTCTTCTATTACGATTGCTATTTCGCTTCCCTTTATAGCCACCACTGGCAGCGGCAGGTTTTTTATTATTGTGCCTTGGGCCACGGTTGCTATTTTTATTATTGGGGTTTTTCTTACGTCTGTTATTGTTATTACTTTTGTTAGAGTTTTCACTCATGACACTTTGCTCCTGTTTGGTAAGCCCTCATAGTACAACGTTCATCATTATAATGTCCATATCTTCATTTACTCGATGAAAGCAATAGTTTATAATTCCGTGATATTACTTACTTAAAAATAAACCTATTTGGAGGGGATTATGGCCAACAAAAGAGTTAAAGTTGCAGTAACGGGTCCAGCTGGACAAATCGGATACGCTATTCTTTTTAGAATTGCTTCTGGGCAAATGTTTGGAACAGATACGGAAGTTGAACTTCAATTATTAGAGTTACCTCAGGCACTTGGTGCACTTGAAGGTGTTAAGATGGAATTAGACGACTGTGCATTTCCTCTTTTAAAGAAAATAGTTTGTACAGATGATATGGAAGTGGCCTTTAAAGATGCTAACTGGGTTGTAGCAATTGGCGCAGTTCCAAGAAAAGATGGAATGGAAAGAGCTGATCTATTGAAAGTTAACGGTGGAATCTTTGGACCACTAGGTAAAGCTATGGCAAAAGTTTCAGCTTCTGACTCAAAACTATTTGTTGTTGGTAACCCATGTAATACAAACTGTTATATTGCAATGAAAGCTTCTGGACTTCCAGCTGATAGATTCTTTGCAATGACAACACTAGATGAAAATAGAGCAAAAACTCAGCTAGCTCAAAAAGCTGGAGTTGATGTAACTGCTGTTACTCAAATGACTATTTGGGGAAATCACTCAGCAACTCAATACCCAGATTTTTATAATGCAAAAATCAATGGTAAATCTGCTGCAGAAGTTATTAATGACGAAGCATGGTTTAAAGAAGAGTTTATTCCAACTGTTCAAAAGCGTGGAGCTGCTATTATTAAAGCTCGTGGAGCAAGTTCTGCGGCATCTGCTGCAAACGCTGCTGTTCAAGGAATTTACAACTTAACTCATGATACTCCTGCAGGTGAAACATTCTCAATGTGTTTAGCATCTAATGGTCAGTATGGTGTTGATGAAGGATTAATCTTCTCTTACCCATGTAGAGTAGAAAATGGGAAACTTATTGTTGTTGAAGACGTTAAGCATAACGACTTTGGAACAGAGAAGTTTAATGCAACTTTAGAAGAGCTTAAAACAGAAGCTGCTACAGTTGCTGAGTTAGGATTATTCTAATAAAAATATTTGGCCCTTCATCTTTTTAAAAGGTGAGGGGCTTTTTTGCGTTTAGGGCAGTAATGAATAAGTATACACCTCAAGAAAAAATCAAATTATCTGGTTTTAATAACCTTACCAAGATTCTAAGTTTTAACTTATATGATTTCTGTATCACTTTTGATGATAAGCAAAAGGAAGATTATATAAATTGGATTAATGAAAAGTATTCTTCTGAAAAAATCTTAGAAATCTCTAGAAATATTTGCAAAATAATCGACTCTGATATTATCTCAGAATCAAAGATGGATTATGATCCTGTTGGTGCTAGTACCATGACTCTTATGAGTGATGTACAAGGTGGGAAGTGGGAACAAGTTTCAGGAGAGGGAACTAACGGTGGAAATAGTTACTCAGCTCACTTAACGAAGTCTCACTTAACTAGTCATACTTATCCCGATGCTTCAGACCCTGACGGAATTTGTACTTATAGAGTTGATTTCGATATCGCTACCTGTGGAGATATTATTCCTCTTCGTGCAATTAACTATCTCTTTGAAGCTTTTGAGTGTGACGTGGTTTATATTGACTATGTTGTTCGTGGGTATACACGTTTAGAAAATGGAAAAAAGATTTATAACGATCAATACTTCAACTCTATACAAGACTTTATGAAACCAGAGATCCTCTCTGATTATGAGTATCATTCTGATTTAAACATGCCTCGAGATAATATTTGGCAGACAAAACTAATGTTAAAAGAATTTGGACCAGATAGATTTGTTTTTGATGAAAAGGATATCAATCATCCGGAGATCGACAAAAAAATGTTCTCACTCTATGAGGAAATGAGAGAAGTTTATCATTTGCATTAAATAAAAAACCGCCTCAGATAGAGACGGTTTCATAGAATATCTATTTATTAGTTACACAATAACTAACTATAAACCTTCGTCAGCTTGTTGACCTGCATGAAATTTAGTGTAAACAAGGACAGGGATATCAAGGTCACCTAGGTGCTCATCAATTAGAGGTTTAACTTCATTCCAATCCATACCACCAACGCCTGTTGCTAATTTTGGAAGGGCAACTGACTTAAAACCCTCTTTATCAATTTCTTTTCTAAGCTCTTTTAACGCATGGTTAACATGCTTAGAACTTGCTTTACCTGGATGATCATTATTTCCTACAGGTGGCTCTTGAGTCATTAAGTTTACGATTCTTGTGTGATCTGCACCACCCCAAGTCCAAATTGTACCAGATTTTGGGCTCTTAGTTTTACAGTAATGTCTAAAATCTTTGTATAACGCAGGCCATCTCTCGCGGATTGATAATGCTAGACCATTTTTAAAATCATCCATTGGCGCAATTCCATGAGCTGTAACTTCAGCCTTTGTTAATAGGATATCTCCTGTTACTTCCTTAATCATCTTAAACTCCTATAGTTTCGTTAGACTTTGTATGTAAGTATCTATTACACTTATTATCTAATCACAGAATCGCTATAGAGAAAGTGATATAGATCATTATTTTTATAAATAAAAATCGGTAGGATTATTAGACTTGTTAGGGGGAGCAAATGGGTCAAGATATCCATAAACTACATTTTAGTGATGCAGAGTTAGTTGAATATCAAAAAAGACTAAGAGAAGAAACTAAGATTTTAAAGTCTTGGTTTGATAAAAAAAGTTTTTCAATGGCAGATCCGATGACTGGAATAGAGTTAGAGGCCTGGTTAGTTGATAATGATATGCTTCCATGTGATTGTGCTCCTGAATTTTTAAAGTCTTTAGATAACTGGCAAGTTGTTCCTGAAATTTCTAAATATAATTTTGAACTCAATAGTGAACCATATCCTTTAACGGGAAAGGTCCTAAGTAAACTTCATGATGAAGTTTATGGTATTTGGAAAAATTGTGAATCTCATGCCCAAAAACATAATGCGAATGCTGTTCTAATGGGAACCTTAGCCACATTAAGACCTAATATGTTATCTCTTGATTGTATGTCTCCTAATAATAGATATCTTGCAATGAATGAACAGGTTATGAAGTTTCGTCATGGGAAACCTTTGCATATTCATCTAGAAGGTAAGGATCAATTAGATCTACATATGGATTCTGTTATTTCTGAATGTGCAGCTACAAGTTTACAAATACATATTGGTGTAAACCAAACTAATGATAAAAGATATTATAATGCCTCAATCATTGCTTCGGCTTTTGTTGTCGCTGTATCCGCTAACTCGCCATACTACTTTGGTTATGAGCTTTGGGATGAATCAAGAATAGCTGCTTTTGAGCAAGCTGTAGAAGTTGACTCATATAGAGGACGTGGTGGAAAAGTTATTAAAAGAGTAACATTGGGCAATGGTTATCTACATGATTCAATGCTTGAGCTTTTTATTGAAAACCTAGATGCTTATCCTATTCTATTACCAGAGTTAAGTGATGAAGATCCAAATATGCTTCCACACTTAAGGCTACATAATGGAACCATTTGGCGTTGGAATAGACCGATAGTTGGTGTTTCTAAAAATGGTCAACCTCATATTCGAGTTGAGCAAAGAACTCCAAGTGCGGGGCCTACGGTTCACGATTCAATTGCAAACTCTGCTTTTTATTTAGGCCTTGTTGATTATCTAGCTCAGATGGAGATTCCGCCAGAGAATCTTTTAAGTTTCGAAGATGCAAATGATAATTTTTACAAAGCATCTCGTCAGAGTCTTTATGGAAAAGTGAAGTGGATTGATGGTAAGCATTACGATATTCAAAAACTTATGCTTGATCATCTTTTGCCTAAGGTAAAAGAAGCCTTGGAGAAACGTGGCTTTGACAAAGATGATCTAGAGTTTTATCTAGATAATATAATCAAACAAAGACTGGTTAAGGGAATTAATGGTGCTCGTTGGCAAAAAGCATGGGTACACAGTAATGGGAAGAAATTCCAACAACTCCTTGAGGTTTATTTAGAAAACCAGTTAAGCGCAAAGCCTGTTCACGAGTGGAGAATATAGTGAAGCTAAATATAGTACATGAGGTTCCAGAAGGATTATATGAATGTGGTGTGCAAGAGGTACATAAGGTTCTTGGCGGACCTACGATAATTCATTTAAAGGGAAAATCATCTCAAGCATTATTTTTATCAACATTACTTCATGGAAATGAGACAACTAGTTTTCTCGTCCTTCAAAAACTAATTAATGAATATAAGGATAAAGAGCTCCCAAGGGATATGATTATCTTTATTGGAAATACATTAGGAGCTTCTCAAGGTCTTAGGCACCTACCAGATCAGCCAGATTATAATCGTATTTGGAAAAGTGGAGATACACCTGAAAATAGTTTGGCCACTGAAGTTTTTATTTACGCTAAGCAATTTGATTTATTTGCAAATATTGATCTTCATAATAACACGGGGAAGAATCCTTTTTACGGCTGTATTAATGTTATTAGCGATAATTATGTAGAGCTTGCTAGTATGTTTAGTGAGCAAGTTGTTTACTTTACTGAGCCAAGCGAAGTTCAGTCGATGGCCTTTGCTGAGCTTTGTCCATCAGTAACTATAGAGGCAGGGCTTCCTGGAAATCCTGAAGGAACAATTGCTGTCTATGAGTTTGTTCAAGATGTTCTTCATTTGGAAGGTTTTAAAGAAAGATTTGATCATAGTCATGTTGAGGTTTATCACACAATTGGACGTATCAAAGTTAGGAAAGAAGCGACCGTTGATTTTGAATATTCAGATCAATCAAAAAGTGATCTTTCATTTATAGAAGAAATAGATACTAAGAACTTTGAGTTGTTAAAAAAGAATGTAACTCTTGGTTATATCAATAATAAAGAAATGATTTATGTTCTAAATAATGCTGGAGACATCATAACAGAAGATATTCTTGACCTTTCAGGTGAGAAACTTAAAACAAATAGGATGTTAATCCCATCAATGTTTACAAAAGATGTTTATGTTATGAAAGAAGATTGTCTTGGTTATATAATGGAAAAGATGATTCCAATTGCTAATTAATAAAATTAATTTGATTAAAAATTTCAGGTTTATCTTTTAAGGCATTAGTTAAAAGAATATGGATAAACTCAATTGAAATCGCAATATTATAACTGTCTTTACTATATAACTCTTTCGATTGGCTACGAACAACTCCAATGACTTCACCGTGCTTATTAAAGATTGCTCCTCCAGAATTCCCACCCCACACAGGAGCATAAAACTTAAAAAGATTTCCATACTTTTCTAATCCAAATCCCGTTGCAGCATGAATCCCAAAACCACGAGAGTTCCCAACTGACATAGTCCTTGTTTCATCAGAAATAACAGGGGAGCGTTTAAGTTTTACTGGTTTTTGTTTTGATAATGCATATCCTTTTCTGTGGGGATGCATTTCGATTAAACAAAAATCTGTTCTTCTATGACAGAAATGAACCTTTTTGCATTTAAGGGATTTATTCCTTTGATTACTATTTAAACGAACTCGAAAACTTTTACATTGAGTCGTGTTTTTTCTATTAACACTTAATACATGTTGATTGGTGAAAACAATATTTCCACCCACATGAAAAGCAGTTCCAAAATGGGATGATGAGTCTCCAGGTGTTGCTCTAAAAACTGAGACTGCTCTGGTCTTTGCTTGCTCGTATGTGTCTTTATCAACTTTGAAGTGAGAACCATTCTTTTCATATGAGTTTTCGAACTGGTTGAACAAAACTCCCGTAACAGAGTATTTTCCATCTCTTAAACTTCCAGTAGAAAGATCAAAAAGATTATATTCAATTTTGTCTGGGTTGATGCTCTTAGTACTTGCAAACGCCCAATTGCACATAACAATGGATGTAAGTAATAGAATTACATTTTTCATAATGTTCCCCAGGTAATATATGGGAAGCTTTGTATGATGAATCTGGATATTAATAAAGGGGGAGTGTAAAAATTTATATTTAATAAGTATGTAACTTCTGGAAAAAAGGTTCCTAAAAATCAATATTAAGGTTGATACCCAGTTCGTTCCCTGTGTACTGCTGGGTGTCTCCTTCATAAGTTAATTCTTCATTAAAGTTCGAAAGATAAAATTGTGCATTTAAATTTCTTGTTAAAAGATACTTTACACCTAGCTGAGCAACTGTACTTACAGACGGATCTAGCTGGCGTCCCATCGGATTGTTAATTGATAGTGCATTTAAATATAATCTAAAATCAGCACCAACACTTACATGATCATTAAAAGCGTAGTAGTAACCAATATCTGACTTTACAGCAATAAAATCTAATGTCTTTGCATCAGTATCTTCGCTACTGGCAGCAACGTCAGCAAGTGCAAAAGGAAGGCTCTTATATCCTCCACCAATTCCAGCATGAAAGTCATGAACTTTGTTTCCAAAATGGTACTCAAAAGTACTTTCAGCATTAATTAAAAGCCATGTATCACTTTCATTTACAACATTTGAAATATTACCTGAGATGTCCCAGTAGTACTTGCCACCACTAAGGTCTCTACCAATTGAGTAGTTATAATTATTTCCAATATAACCACTTGTTGTTTGGGTATCATTTGAGGTGATAATATTTTGAAACTCAGCAGTAACACTAGATATCCCAAAACTTAACTTCCAAGGAGTTTTTCCAAATTGGTCATTACCAACTCCTGCCATAGTTCCACGCATAGTATTGCTTCTGTTTTCTACGCCTGAGATATCTTTTTGATCCCATTTGAAATAAACAGTTGAAGGCTCACTAGGTCTTCCTTGCTTAGTAAATGAAAGAAGCTTTAACTTATAATTACCTTTAGGAATTTTTGTTTTGATTAGATTCACTTTTCTGATCTTTTTCTTTTCATCCTTAAAGATAGGTGTCCATTTTCCATTTTTCTTTAAATAAATAACAATTTTGTCTTTTGATGATAATGTTGATGAGTCCCAGTTGATAGAAAAGAACTTATCATTAACATCAAACTTTACTTCTGGAGCTGGCATCTTTGGAGGATGAATAACAAAATATTTTTTGTAGGCAACTTTTGAAGGAGTACCGTCTTTACTTGTAAGAGCTGTCACTTTCCAAAAGTATTTACCAGGTTTTTCAAAATCAAGGGCAACTGCAGTGTCTGTCGTTGTTTTATTTTCAATTACAGAACCATCAGGGGCCATAAGTTTAAAATTATATCTATCTGCTTCAGCAATTTCATCCCAAATAAAAGACACACTTACTTCATCGTCTTCAATAAGATCAAAACTTTGATTAATAACAGGGGAGAGTTGCTTTACTGTGGGAAGAGAAACTTTAAAATACTTTTTCTTACCCCAGTTACCAGGAACATTTCTATAATCAAGAGCTCTGATTTGGAAGGCATAGTCCCCCGGATTAAGATCTTTTGTCCAAAGAGTGGAGTTTAGTTTTTCTTTATAATAAAATTTTTCCGTACCCTTTACCATTTTATACAATTGAAACTCATACGCAATTGCTCCTGGAGTAGATCCCCAGGCCATCTCAACCATTCGTTTGTTTGCAAAACTTGTAGTTGAAAAGATAAATAATAAACTTATTATTAGTATTTTCATTTTATTTTATAACTATATTGTCTACTTCAGGCGCTTTTACATAACTCAATTGAGGAACTTCAAGTTCTTTTGAGTCACTTGGAAGACTTCTTCTTTCAAATTTGTCTTCTGTTTGGGCCGAAATAAAATATTTTCCAGGCATCAATCCTTGAATAACTTCTTGGATTGCCCTCATTCTATGTAATCTTATAACCTCTCCGTTTTGATCTACAACTTTTAAGATAATTCGATCAGTTTGATTACGAAGTGGTGTGAATGCAATTTTAAGCTTTCCAGAAGTAGAGGCCATCATTCTTTTTGGAGCATCTTTTCTAAACTTAGGTGCAGTTGGTAGAGGTTTCTCTCTGACTTGAATTGCTTTTATTGGTGACTTTGCAATCACTTTATCGTCTTCATTGAGTGCGTATACTTTTAAATAATAAACACCATCAAGTCTAATAGGCAACTTTACAGCATTTCCCATAACTTTCTCACTGATAGCATTTTTAAAAGTCTGATTGGGTGCATATTCAATTTTCCATTTCTTTACACCGGTTGTTTTTGACCAACCAATTTTTACTTCAGGAGATTTAACATATTCATATAGATCATTTTTCATTAACCATTCAATTTGTTCAGGCTTTCTTACTGAAAATAATCTTGGTTTAGAGTATTTAGAAGCTTGTCCATCTTTTCCAATTGATGCCACTTTCCATTCATATGTTCCAGGGTCAAGGTTTCTTAAAAAGAAAGAAGGCTCTGTAACATCTTTATCTATTCTAATAGGTTTTTTTCCAGTTTTAGTTGAAACAAAAATTCTGTATTTATTTGCAATGTCCACTCTTTCCCAGTTAAGACTGATGTCCGATTTTTTTTGTTTTTCAGCTAAAACGACACTTTTGTTATTTGTTGGAAGTATAAGCTTTGGAGGGAAGGTGTTGTTGAAATATTTGACATTAAAATCACCAATAATAGTTTTAATATACTTTTTGGAACCTTTATAATTTGTTGTTACACGCCAATAATATTTTCCTTCGGCCATATCAACTTTAAAAAACTTCTTATCTGTTTCATCACTAAAAAGAACTTGTTTGAAATCTTTGTCACCAGAAATCTCAATAAAGCTATTTTCAATCGGAGAGGCAGACTTCCATGTGAATTTAACCATCTTTTTAGCTTGATCTTTTTTAAATTTTACAACTTCTTTAATAGAAGGGGAGATAAGCATTGGTTGAAAGAGAGTTTTTGAAGTAAATTTAAACACTTCAGAGTGAACAACATTCTTTGGATTGTTTTTGTCTTTTCCTACTATCTTCCAAAAGTATGTACCTCTTTTAAGGTTAGCTTTCAGAAAACTATTTCTTTGCTCAATTATATTTTTCTTCTCAACAGGAAATAGCTTCTTTCTATTTTTTCCAATCAGAACTGAGAAATCGTATTGTCCTTTTATTTTATCCCATTCAAATTTAACAAGTTTGTTTTCTCTTTTTAAATATAATGTTTGGTCGAAGTTTGGAGTTACATTTTGGAAGTTAACCTTTTTCTCTTTGAATCCACTATCAGTTAACTTTCCAGATTGTTTACCTGAAAGAATCTTTTCCTCACCATTGATACTTGTTTTTACTTTACCTCCCTGTAAGGCAAGATCGACTTCTCCACCGGATACATTAATTTGTGCTTTTCCTTCAGAGACATCAATTGTTTTATCACCGGCCTTGATTTGGACATCTGACATTGCTTTTGTATTTTCAACAAAAAGGTTACCTTCAATATCTCCAACAACAAATTTGTCATCTTTTTTCTCAACAACAAACCTTGTCTCCGGTTGAATATTTAATATTGTTTCAGATCCTAAAAAAGCTATCTTTGCTGACGTTTCATCATTAGTTCTAACACTATCACCTTCATAGAGTTGTGAACCATTTGGAACATCAACCCAAAAGGCTTGTCCTGCCTGCATTTTTTGAACACCACTGTCTCCCGTGTACTCAATTTGAGCGACAGCTTCCTTCTTCTCATTATTTGTTGGAAGCTCATAATTGGGCTTTAAGAAGTGATATGAACTTCCTATACCTGCTAATGAAATGATAAGTGCGATTACGTACTTCATAGTATCTTTATCGTTCTTATATATATGTTTGTTTATTCACATTAATGAAGGGGCAAGAAGGTTCTAGGCAAGTATTGCTGGAAGTAAAACACTAATTACAAAAGCGATTGAATGATCCGTTAAGGATTATGATGAAAAAAGCTAAGTTGAAATTTCCTATTCTCTTACGCATGACAGTGCTTATTACTATGCTGTTAGGTGGTGTTGCATGGATTATTGCTAGTAAGAACTCTAGCTTCTTTAAAGACTTCTCTAAGACTCGTGAGGAGAGTGCTGAGTTACTTGAGGTTAAAACTCATGCAGCGCAGATTAATACTCTGTTGGAGATCTTTGTTGAGAAGGTTAGGTTATATGGGATGGATCTAGTGGCGGAATCTTCAAGGGATCAGTTTAGTCCAGTATTTAAATCTAAATTTAAAAGTGATACAGACCTCTTAATGTTAGAAGTATTAAAGCGTAGTGATGATCATCAAAAACAAGTTGGTCGTATTACCAAAAGTGAGCTTTTTAAAGTTGGTGCTAAACCTCCACTTTGGGAACAAGACAAATTAGATCGTGCCTTTGGTGGGACATTACTTGTAGAAAAGTTTAATTATGATCAAGTTAATAAAGAAGATGATTCATATATGCTAAATATTTACTTTCCACTTGTTAAAGAAAGTGAAAGTAGCTTTACTCATATTGCAGTTGCGTCCATTAGAATGGATAAACTTAGAAGGACATTTGCCGAGATTGTCTCTCGCGATGTTTATCTAACTGATAGCATGGGAGCTCTATTAGCTCACTCCAAAGGTGACTTAATTAAAGAGTATAATGAGATTACTGACTGGGAGCTTTTTAAAAAGGCAAAAGAATCAACCCTGATGATCAGCCAAATTACGGAAAATCTAAAGGGCTTAAAGGATAAAGAAATCCAAGGGGCATACTCTAAGACACCTTTTGGACTTATTGTTTTTAGTGAAACCCAAAAAGAATTTATTTTAGGCCCAAGTAAAATAGCGAAACAAGAATCTCTATACTGGTTAGGGATTATCCTATCAGCTTCTTTCTTTTTAGTATTTGTTTTCTCAACAACGATAACAAATCCAATTGAGAAACTACAAAAGCTTACTGAAGAAGTTGCTTCTGGAAACTTTGAAGTTTATGCCACAAATGAAATTACTTCGAATGATGAAGTAGGTGATCTTGCAGTTGCCTTTGATAATATGACCGAAGGTCTGCGAGAAAGAGATAAGATTAAGAATGTAATGAATAAGTTCCACGGATCATCTGTTGCTGACACACTTATGTCTTCAGAGCTTGAAAAAACTGGTTCACGAAAAGACTGCGTTATCTATTTTTCAGATATTAGAGGGTTTACACACTTTTCTGAGCGTCATGAAGCGGAAGAAGTTGTAGAGATGCTTAATGAGTATTTCGAAATCATGGTTGGTATTATTATTAAGCATGGTGGAGTCGTAGATAAGTTTATTGGGGATGCTATTATGGCGGTTTGGGGAGCGCCAACTGGTCAAGATGATGATCCACAAAGAGCTATGAAGGCCTGTCTTGAAATGAGACTTGGTCTTGTAAAGTTTAATGATAAAAGAATTTCTGAAGGTAAAGAACCTATGAAAGTAGGTATGGGACTTCATATAGGAAGTGTTATTTCTGGAACTATTGGTTCAAGTGAAAGAATGGAATATACCGTTATTGGTGATAACGTAAATATGGCCGCAAGAATTGAAGCATCAACAAAAGCATTTGGTGCTGATGTTTTATTAAGTAATGATATTGTTGAAGTTGTAAAAGATCAGTTTATAACTAAAGAAGCAGGTCGAGTTGAAGTGAAAGGGAAAGCTGAAAAACTAGTCCTTCATACACTTCACGGTTATAAGCATGCTGATGGAACAGCTGAAATAGTAGAGACACCTTATTCTTCTTATCAAGCAGAGGGTGCAGATAAAGTAAAAGTTGGTTAACGTCCTACAAAAGAAACTCTTTTAACTTTATTATTAGATCGAATTTGAACTCCAGAGCGAGAAAAACTTCCATAAATATAAGTTCCCTGCATATTCTTTTTAACAAGTGTTAAACATTTATTGTAATGAGAAATTTTTTTAGTCTTTTGATTTTTTACTCCAATCTTTTTTAAAGCATAGACATCCATATTATATCCAGTGCCTTGTTTAAACTGACCAGATTTAATAGCAAGCACATGTCCATAGTTAGAAACATATTTCATCTTCTGACTTCCATAGATACCTTTAAGGTCTTTTCTTTTTAAGCACTTTTTATCTCCAGCAAAAGAACTAAACGACATAAAAAAAATTAAAAAAGAAATTAGCTTCACTATGACACCTCTCTAATTCAAAGTGAGATACCATTCTAAACTCATTTCAAATTAAGTTCTTAAGAAAATTAAGTGAAGTGATACGTATTAGTTTTTTTCTTAATATTCTAAACTAATTTACAGTAAGTTAGCACCTTTAAACTCAATTTGTTGATCGATTAGCACCCAAATTAAATGAAATTTATAGGAAAAACCGCCTTTATTTTGGTGCAATTTCTTAAGTTTGAATTAAGCCTCAAAAGTAAATCTTTGCCACTGATATTCCGATAAGTTAGGTGGGATATACCAGCAAAGTGGGCGATATTTTATTAACGTCGAGAATAACATATTAGAAAAAGGTTACTAGTGAGTAATCACTTAAAATAAGTTTATGAGATTATTGATACTTCTTTCAATATTCATCCTTTCTTCTTGTGGCAAACGATTGCCAATAACAGATGTGCGTTCACTTTCAGGAATTGATTACCACGGACCTAATGCAAGAGTTAGCTTAATTCATGATTTTGATAAAGGAACTATGTTTATGGTTTCTCATTCTGCAAAAGTTACTGGAGGGATGTTTTATAGCTCTTTAAATTTTGGCTTAAATGCTTACGGTTCTGAATTATACTTCTTTAATAACGCAACAGGTAAGTCAGAGCTTGTCGCTGACATATTGCCAGGAAGAGATGGATCAAACCCAACTAACTTTTCTGATCCGGGTGGAGATTGGGTTTATTTTTTAGCAAATGGCGAAGATGTTGGTAGAGAGATTCATAGAGTTCACAAAACAACTTTTGTAATTGAACAATTACCAGAAGGTCTTGTTGGGGATAATGAAGAAAATCCTGGTTCTGACGATTCCTTTGAATCAACTGAGCATGGGGACAAAGGCTTTATTGTTATTCAAGAGAATCCTTTTATTGCTTATGGTAGAAAGTCGATTCAACTTGATGCAGGAAATTTTGTCTCTGTACTTCATAGATATGTTCATGATTGGACTTCAAGTCCTATCATTCATGAAGTAATTGAAGCAACTCAGGGTGCTACTAAAGTTCTGCCTGTTGATCCAAATAATACTGCTGAACATGTCTTTTTTCCCCATCCAACTAATTTAACTTATATGGAAGAGAGTATTGATACCAATAATACAAATAAACCGATGGTTTCATTTATCGTTAACTACCTCAATTATTCATATGTATCAGTAGTTAAAAGTGGGGTATCAGGAGTCGCTGTAGACCTAACTTCTGAAGCTCAACAAGTTAAAAGTCTAGTCTCTATAATTGGAAGGAGCCCAGACCATAGACCTAGCCACTTTATTGCAAAAGATAGTGATGGGAGTTTCTCAGAAATCTATGAGTTATCTTATAGCAATAGTGGCGAATCCATTGGTCCCTTAAAAGATATTTGGTCAGGTGGGATAGATACTGGTAATAAAATATTTGGATTAATAGCACATAATAATAAGCTTTATTTTATTGGAGATCTTTCATATATTGATTGTGTTACACAGCCTTGCTCAAGTGATTACGCAGTGGGAAGAGAAATTGGCGTTTACAATCCTTCGGCGTACAGCTTAGTAAATAAAACAGGCTTAACAACAATTGATATCAATACAACTCAAGATGGAGCTGGACCTGATACACTGGGCTCTGGTGCTACGGAGCTTATATCAGCAGGTAATAGAGTATGTGTAAGTGCTGATGATGGAGCAAGTGGTTCTGAAGTCGTTTGTCTCTCTGATGGGACACTCGCGATAACAGTTTTTGATGTTAATCCAGGACCTCTTGGAGTTGGAGCAATCAGCAAAGTTTACTTAAATGAAAATCTCATTTTTAATCGTTATAAGAGCGCAGATACGTATCAACTTATGCATTTAAACCTATTAACAAGTGCTGCAAAAGACATTGGACCTGTAAGAAAACTTTTTGAAAATGATTCTGGTAATAAGTATCCAAATACAATTATAAGTCACAATTCAGGTAAGTATGCTTTTGAGTTGAACTATCATGATTATTTAAATGGTGGAATGATAAGAGATGACGGAACATACTTAGACCCTGGCCTTGTAACACAGAAAACACCTGAGTTTGATGGAAGTATAAATGAGTCTGGCTTACCTTTGTTACGTTTTATAGATGGTGATTTATTGTTTGGCTCCCATCTTCTTAATCGCGAAACAAGTTGGGTTTACAATGAAGCCACTAAACAAAATCAAAAATTTAATATTGGCGCAATAATTTCAGAGAAGTATATAAAGCATAATGGAAGATATTATGTTTCAGTAAACTATAGAGGTAAAGCTTCATTGGCCTGGATTGACCATGCTAACGGCACATCTGGTGTCATATTAAAATCATGTGAACAGAAGCATGATGCAAATCCTGCTAATGATACGGATGAGTTTTGTCATATGTTGCATTCTGATGGCAGTGTTATGACAGGGAATCCACCAGATAATCTTAAATATGAATATGTTGGAGTGTCTGGTAGTTTAAAGATTCTAGGAGAAAATGGAGGGTACATATTCTTCATGGCAAAAGGTCGCTTTGCTGGGACTATAAAAGCTCTTCATCGCTTTAATACATCAAATGGTGATGTTGACTTGTTAGGTAATGGAACATTTGCAAATGTAAAACTAGTTTATGATGACGAAAATGTAATAATAATGAATGGTAGTACTGGTGGTACAAATAAAATTTTTGTTACAACTGACTTTGGTGATAACGTTTATAATCTTAATAATGGCGTTAGCGACTTTCATGACATAGAAGATTTTTATGTTGAGGAGGACACGTTGGTGTTTATTGGTGATGATGGTTTAGGGCACGATTTAATTTATGTTGATATATCAGACACTTCCATAGCATCCTTGAACACAACTTTATCAGCCCCACATGGCCTTGATCTGGTAGATCCTAATCATATCCATATGCTTAAGGATGATGGCATTTTAACGACATTTGTTACAAATAGTGGAATCTATAAATATAACCACTCAACAAACATAAGCTCTCTAATTGCAGGTTCAGCAAAAGCAAATATCAAAAAAAGAGGTAAGTTTACTCATTCAATAAGTGGGAGCAATTATTACGTACTCGATATAAATGCTCTTGAAGTCGATCACTTTTCAATGTCAGCGCTCTCTCCAACATCATGTGCAATTTCACTAAATAGTCTTTTCCTTACTAAGACCGTACTCATTGAGCAATGTGATGGTGCTCCCAATGAAGTAGGAGTCTTCTTTAGATCAACTGGGCAAAGATTAGACTTAACTTCTTTTGGCATTGATTGGAATAAAGCAGATACGAGATATAAAATTCTTTATGATGTAGATGGTAAGACAGTCATCAGTTTTATGAAGATCTTTAATGGTGATTCCGATGATATAAGAGAAAATAAAGTTTTAGAATTTAGCTCAGATGGATCAGTTAGTATACTATTTGACAATGCATTTAAGGTTTCAACATTTGACTTAGGAGAAGGAAGTCATGTTTCTTGTTTGTTAATGAACGATAAGTCACATCAATTTATACTTCACGATTTTAAAAATAATAAAGTAGAACCTTTAAGTGGTGATATCTCTTGTATTCCTGATGAGGCTTCGAATCCTTCGCAAGGAAGGCTTCGAGAAGCTTACTCTGAAGTTTATCATATTGATGATGGAAAGCTCAAAGGGACAATGAAAGATGAAGACGATAAAAGAACTCTGGGCTTCGAACTATACGAAGTTAAGATCTAATCATCCATCAAATCTAATTCAGATCTTTTTTCTTGATGAATATAGGCCTTAGCAATTTGGTTTGTAGAAATTAGTTTCTTAGCAAGAACTTCTGCACATGCTTTATAGATATCCATTCTTAGTCTGTAATAGATAGGTTCATTTAAAGTATTGATTTTATCCACATCAAATAACATCATAACGGCCTTAGTGCTGGCCTGAACAGTTGCACTAGCAGGGTTGTTATGTACAAAACTCATCTCTCCAAAAATTTGTCCACCGCCTTTAAACGACGTTA
>CAXGOD010000002.1:0-19566 GCA_964011245.1 uncultured Bacteriovoracaceae bacterium
CCCCGGAAATAATCGGAAAAGTTTTATACAAGTTTATCTTTGATATTTTTGTATATCTCATCATGCGAATCAGAGTGAAACTTCTCAACATGTCCAAGATCAATATATTCTACAAACTTTCCATCTTTATAATAATGTCCAGGAGGAAAAGGCTTTATATCTTTTACTATTCCCTGCAATGCTTTTACTTCACTAGCAAACGCAATATTTCCAGATTCTGAATATCCAAAAAATAATGGACGAATTCCAATTGGGTCTCTGGCAGCAAAAAGAGAGTCTGTTTTTTCATCATAAACGACACATGCATATTCAGCATCAACCCTCTTAACAATTCCCTCAATACCTTCATCTCTAAAAATGGGAACTAATACTTCACAATCACTTTTAGATTTATATGAGTAATTCATAAAAGTTTTTTCTAATGCCTGATAGTTATAAATTTCACCGTTACAAACAATTGATGTACCTGAATGTGAAAAAGGTTGATCTCCGTCGTGGGATAAATCCATAATCGCTAAACGTTTAAATCCCATCCACATATTATTTACTTGGACCACTTCAGTATCATCAGGTCCTCTGTGAGAGATTTTATCTAAGGCCTGTTCAAATTTTTCTTTAGGTAGGTCTTTTCCAGAATAGAATACGAAACCACACATTTTTAACTCCAAATTAGATTGGTAAAACATATTACCAGTACTAATTTATCGCCTATATCGCTTTTTTTCTCAATATCTAATACCTAAGTCGTGTTATTTTTACGAAACCGTAACTATTTGATATAAAAAAACGATAAATTAATAAATTGAGGTGTAAAAAATGCAAGAAAACTATCAAATTGATGACGTGGACAAGGCAATATTAACCCATTTACTCAACGATGCCAGGATTCCGTACTTAGAAATAGCCAGAAAACTCATTGTTTCCGGTGGAACTATTCATCAAAGAATAGATAAGTTAAAAAAAATGGGAATTATTGAAGGAAGCAAAGTTCGAGTAAACCTTAAGAAACTGGGTTTTGATGTAACTGTGTTTTTGGGAATTCATTTAAAAAGCACCAAAGATCTTGGGTCTGTCATTGATACTCTACAAAGTTTCCCAGAAGTTGTAGAGGCCTATTACACAACTGGTAACTACGCCCTATTAATTAAGATTCACACCAAAAGCATTTCTGATTTCCATGGTTTTCTTGCAAACAAGCTTCAAAGTATGGAAGCTATTCAAGCTACTGAGTCTTTTATAAGTTTAAATCAACCTATTAACAAAGATATTTCATTAGAATAATTGATACTCTATCAAGACTTTGATACCTTTTTACAGAGAGAGGTAATATATGGAAGGAACAATTCAACAGGTTGAGAAGGCTTTATACGGAATTAATAAGTACAAAGGCCCAAAAGTTAACAAAAGAACACTTATTCTTGAGGAGTCTATGGAGATGATCCAAAGAGAAGGGCTGCAACACTTCAGCATGAAAAAGCTTTGCCAAAAGCTAGAAATGGCACAATCTGGTATTTTCTACTACTTCAATAATGTTACAACCTTATATTCAGAGTTAATAAAAAAACAAATTTTTGATGAAACAAACTTTTTATTAGCTCAAGTTCAAATTACTAAAAAGCCAAAAAGAGCTATCAAAAGATATTTTTTCTATTTTATTGAATATTACTTAAATAGACCTGAGTTATTTAAACTTGTTTATTTGAACCCAGCTTTTGCTTTATTTGATGAGAAGACTAAAAAAGACTTTGAGGAAGATCAAGCAACGATATTCGCTTATCTTGAGCATATATGTGTTGATCTTGTAACTGATGATAAAATAAAGTTTAACTTTGCTATCAAAAACTTAAAGTTACATGCACAGTCACTCGTATCTTATTACTTTTTACAGGCAAGCGAGTTATCTAAATCTGAATTCGAAGAGCTATGTAAGCAAAACTGGAGGCTGTTTGCAAAGTCTGTATTTAAGGACTAATTAGCAGTCTCTTAATAAAGGCATTGTGAAATTCTTCAAGTAAGTTGTGTTTGTTATCTACAAATGAATCTACAGTGGTATAGGTTGTTGGCGAAATGCCGCAAGGATTTATTTTATTCACTTCGTTAAACATTTTCTCATCATGATATATATTTAATGCTAAACCATGTTCTGTTATAAATCTTGAAAGGCCCACTCCTATAGAGGCCAGCTTTGCCCTATCCTTCCAAACACCCATTAGTTTATTCGCTGTAATTACATTAGGTATATCAAAATCATAATCTAAAACATCTCTAACCGATTTTAGAATCCAATTCGTATGATTTTCCAAAGTATTTGATTCATTTATAGAAACTATTGGGTAGAAAATCCACTGTCCAGGAAAATGAAAAGTTATACCTCCCCCCCTGTGAATTTTATGAAGAGGAAAAGCAAGTTGATCAATTTGTTCTTGAGTTAATTCGGATAAATTCTCTACCCCTCTCTCATTTCCTCTACCAAGAGTAAAAACACGAGGGTGGTTTGTGAATATGTAGATAGAATTAGATCTATTTGCCTGGATAAATTCTTGAGCTTGTTTTTGAAACTTTAAGCAAACAGAATAATCCCAATTCCACTTCTTTATTAATAATGTTTTATTTTTAATGGAAAGGTCAGCACCTGAAGGAGCAAAGTTCTCAGCAAATTGATCTAAGGTCATACTATTTTTCACTCTCTTCTCTTTCTTTTAGAAATTTAAAATAGTCGGCTGCTTTATAAGAGCTTCTAACCATAGGACCACTTGCAACAAAATCAAATCCGATATCGTAAGCAATTTTTTTTAGATGTTCAAATTCTTCTAGTTCATAATATCTTTGAACTTCTAAGTGAGCCAATGTTGGTCTTAAATATTGACCGAAGGTTATGATGTTTACTCCAGCCTTTTTTAAATCTGTCATTGCTACAACAAGTTCTTCCTTTGTTTCACCAAGACCAACCATCAAAGAGCTTTTGGTAGCGATATGAGGATATTCATCATTATAAAATTTTAGTGCATTTAAAGTTTTTTCATAACCCGCACGCCTATCTCTTACCTGAGAGGTTAAACGTTTAACTGTTTCTAAGTTTTGGGCAATTACGAAAGGCTCACTTTTTGCAAGTGTATGCATATGCTCCGCTTCAACAGAGAAATCAGGAATTAGAACCTCTACTTTTACTTCTGGGTGATCAGAATTAACCTGTTTAACAACTGAAGCAAATTGTCCTGAGCCATAATCGTCGAGGTCATCTCTATCAACGCTCGTAATGACTATATAATCAAGATCCATAAGCTCAACCATCTCACTTGCTTTTCTTGGCTCGTCATAGTCTAGGAGACCTTTAGGGTTTCCAGTTTTCACGTTACAAAATTTACAAGCTCTCGTACAAGTATCACCAAGAATCATCATCGTTGCTGTTTTATCACTCCAACACTCAGCAAGATTAGGACAGCTGGCCTCTTCACAAACAGTAAAAAGATTTCTCTCTCTTAAAGATTTTTTAACATTAGTATAGTTTTGTCCCTTGGGGATTTTCATCTTTAAATGACGAGGCTTTCCCTTAAGATTTTTAGTTCCATACTTTTTAAAAACAGTCTTTTCCATAGGCTGTAATTATCATAAAAAATTAAATGGGGCTAGTGAATTGCCTAGGCAGCCTTAAGAGTTGTTTGAACTCTAAATGGAATAATTTCAGCAGATTTTTGCTCAACATCTATCTCATAGACAAGCTTTAGATGTGTTCCGCAATTTAGACATCTGAATGATTTAAAAGACTTATCAGTCAAACTCTCGATTACTTCAAAAAAATAATCAATATCCTCATGTTTTTGCATTGAGAAAAGGTCTTCTACACTTCCAGTTTTAACTGTAGACAGTTTAAAGGGCCCCCAATTTTCAGGAAATTCTAACACTTCCTCTTCAACTTGAAATATATAGCATTTTCTTTCGCAATCAAAGCCACCTAAATAAAAGTCATAATAGAACTCGAGTTGAATAGGTTCAGCTTCTTTAGTAGTGATTAAATAAGGTTTTTCTACAATTTCATATGATAAGGTCTCAGAGTAAGACGAGTCTTCCTCAACACCATCAAAGGTTTCATTTACCATCATAGAAATTAAATCAAATCCATCATTTAGGTTACTCATGTATCCCTTATCGGATTAAATTCAATGGTCTTTAGGCAATTTTTACCGTAGCAAACTACTCAGATTTCTCTGAGACTCCATCATCGATTTCTTTTTTAGGAAAGTCGTCTGTTAACGGGTTTATAGGCTTAATTGATTCATGGAATGTTTTTAAATTTGTAACTTTTGCCATTTTCCAATATTCACCATCTTGATGAACTTCAGCAATTTTTTTGACTTCTGATTCAAACTTACCCTCATCAGAGTTTTTAGTTTTATATTTTGCAGTATAAGTAACAACACATTTATTAGATTCACATGTCTTACTCAATATTTTTATTTTAACGTCAGTCACATTAACCATTCTAGTGTTTTTATTAAAGTTTTCCTCACCCATCTCTTGAATTTGTTCCCACACTTCTCCGGTAGTAAACTTTTCATAATAATCCATATCAAGTTCTTTTGTAGCTAAGTCTTTAGCAAATACTTTCACAAGACCATCTGGAGACTTAGCACCTTTTGTACAAGAAACGGCTACTAACATTAAAATTAAACTTGATAATCTTTTCATTGAATATACTCCACATCCATTCCCATATCTGAGACTATTTTATAAACTTCTTTCCAACCTTTTTTACTCGATGACTTTGCAAAGCGAACTCCAATCCCACGACCTTTTCTCGAGATAGTAGCTACAGAAGCTAACTCTTTGAACTCATGTCCTCTAAAATGAAAGGTTAATTCTAAATCCTTCTTCTCTGGGAAGTCATTTTCCAATTTTATGAAGCAACCTTCTTCATCCCAATTTGTCAGATGTCCCTTAAATATTTCATTGTTCTTTTTATCTAGTATGTCGACATCTATTTTCATTAACATTGGCTCAAATAAATCTTTCTCTGTATAACCAGGATTATAAAAGGCTTGATCCAGATCACTTCTAAGAAAAAAACTTAAATAATATGAAATCAGTAAATACATAAAGAGAACCAATAGTATTAATTTACTAAAATCAAACCAAAGTAAATAAGAAATATAAACAGAAATGATAAAAACGGAAGAAAGATACAAAAAATATGACAACTTTTTCAAATTAAAAACCATTAATGAACTTAAAGACACCAACGTAATAATCGGCCAATATGAAACGACAATCGATTTGAAAAAAACAAGATTAAGAAGAGACTTCTCTTCATAAATAGCCTGCTGTAAAAATAGAAACATCAAAGAAAGCATAAAATGCAAAACTATGTTCCATATAACAGCACTTCTGTACATAATTTTAAAATTCATAGTATAATTATTTTAACACCATAAAAGGAATTGTGGAATATGATTAAAAATCTACTCATAGGTAAAACATGTATTAATTGTGATTCCTGCCGACTCATTTGTCCGGAAAAGGCAATCATTACAAATGGTAAAGAGTATGTAATAGATAATTGGTCCTGTTCAACATGTGGTCTCTGTATTGAGGTTTGCCCAGAGGACAGTATCTGCTTTAAAGAGAAGGAAGATCGACAGGTTCGATAATATCATCAAGTACTATACAATCCTGTTCAGGTACTTTCACTTTAGATGTATTCAAGTAAATTGTTTTTGAAACTGCGCTTGGATTATCTGCTAAATCTATAACTTTATTAATTTTCGAATTGTAAGATTTTTCACTTATGCTTTTTCCATCGATAACTTTATTTTCTTTTAAAAAGTTTATGAATGGCTCATCTTCACTCCACTTATTTAAAATTTCAAACATCGAGTTATAGTAGCGCCTAATAGTTCCAAAGTCCCAGTATTTACTATTATCTATATTGATGGCACCAACATCTTTAACTTTATAGTCAGCAACAGAGTCAAAGTATTTTGAAAGACCCGCAACAGGATCAAGTTTATTTAAATTAATAATACTAACACCTGTGTAAGTTTCATGAAACTCTTCTCTAGGCATCAAATCATTTTTTCTCACCTCTTTAAGCTGGCTGTTTTTAACTATCGTCGCATTATATAGATCTTTACCTTGAACACTATATGTAAGTAAAACTACATCTTTTTTATTACTCAAATCATAAAAGCTTTGCCAGACTTCGTTACTTAACATTATAAACTGATCACTATTTATAACTAATAACTTTCCACTATACCCAACTTTTCTAGCTAGGTTATGAATGGCTCCACCAATATCTATCATATCATCCTCATACAATACTTCGACATTCGAAAATACCTCTGAGTTCTCAATATGGTTTTTTAGTTTTTCCTTATAATGATGAACATTAACAAAAACTTTCTTTTTACATATTTTTTTTGCATACAAGACTTCAAGCTCTAAAATACTTTTAGAGAATATAGGCCATAATACCTTTGGGATTTTTTCACCAATTTTTCCCATTCTAGTACCTTTCCCAGCTGCTAGAACGAGTACATAATCAACTTGCATAATATATACTAAAAAGAGTTTTTCTCAATTCATTAAACTTCGGATTTTTAACCATATATGTTTTTAGTTTTTCCATAGCAAAACCTATATACTTAACATATCTTTCATCTTTTCTATTGTGATAGATATAAGAAAAACTTCCTATTGCCTTAAAAACTCTCTGCAGGGCCATTTCCTCATATAATGATTTAAACTCTTCAAAGCTACCTTGATTATGGACTTTTTCATCAACATTTTCATAGTAGTGCTTTAACAGTTTGTATTGATTTTCTCTACTTAGTGAGTAATAACAATCATCGAGAAGAGATGCAAGATCATACTGAGGAATTCCCCATCTTGCATCTTGAAAGTCAATCATCACTAGATCATCTTCAAGAACCATTACGTTTCTTGAATGAAAATCCCTGTGGGTTAAAACCATATCGTGTGATGCTAAGTTCTCACAGATTGGCTTAAATAGTTGTATTACGTCCTCTTTTATTGATTTATCTTCAACTCCAAGAAAATGTCCTAAAAAATATTTAACAGAAAATTCAATTTCAAAATTAAGTTTTTCTGAATCAAATTTCAAATCAAAAATATTTGGTTTTTCAACTTCACTTATTGATAAGGTATGAAGAGTTATTAATTCATTAATAACTTTTTTATATAAATTAAACTCTGTTTCTAAGGAATCTATTTTAGCAAGATGGTTCAATAAGGTTATATCTCCCAAATCCTCTTCCAGGATATAACCTTTTGAAATATTCGTATGAATAATCTTTGGTACCCTTATACCCTTTTCAAACAAAAAGGACTGTACCCTTAAAAAGGAATTCTCTTCAATTGTATCTGATGGATTATCTAAACAAACAACATAAGATATATTTTTACAGAACACCCTATAGTATCGCCTAGTGGATGCATCCCCTGTTAATTTCTCTATATGATTAATTTCATGATTTTCAAGCTTTAATTCTTCTACTGAGTGGCTAAACAGTTCCTCTATAAATAGCCGTTCTGATAATTCTGGTTTCATAGCTACCTTTTTAGTGCCTTTACAAAAGAATAAAATTCTTTTGAAGAGCCTTTATATTTTTTTGATATCTTTTTATTTTCTGTATTTTGAATTATAAATGCTTTAAACAAAGATTCTTCTCTAGAGATGGAACCTATGTCTCCAAGCTGTAAAGAAAAGTCTACTGAGTTTCTGTTTTGAATTTGTAACCAAGACAGGTAGTTATCAGTATCTAATCCAATTCTTTTTAATAAGTAGAATGCCCACTTATGAATTTCAACTTTCTCGTCGATAGTCAGTCGCAATAAAGAAAGCATTCTTCTAGTACCAACTGCTCCTGTTGGGATAATAATCTTTTTCTTATAAATATTCTTCTCGCTTATAATTAACTCATAAGTAAGCAAACAAAAGAGAATATTTTCACTCTTAATATATTTTTTAATTAAACCGCTTGAAATAAATATATTTTTACCTGGTAAAGAGAAATGAAAGGGAGTTTCATCATTAATAACGTGAACACTTGCTTTTTCTTTGCTTGTAAAGAATAGCTCATTATTTTCAATAATGGCGTCTACGACTTTGTTAATATATATTTTTCTATATCGGTCTAACTTAATTTCTTTTATATCAACTGAATCTAAATAGTCGATTTTTAATGAGCTAAGGTGGTCGATATAATCACTATTATCATAGTGATTATAATTTTCAAGCTTAACCTCTGAGCCTTTGTTATTCTTTTCATTTTGAAAAAAAGGTATATTGGCACATGAGGCTAATGTAAAAAGAAATAAAATTATTATTCGTTTCATCTTATTCTCAAAAAACAAAGAGCAGGACAAAGCCTGCTCTTTCATATTACAAAGTATATTACTCTATATTATAAGTCTGATAAGTCATCATTAGCAACATCTCTTCCCTCAATCACTGGAGTATAAATGGTGAATCCTGCAAAGATTTTGTTTGGATCTTTAATTAATGGCTTATTATTATTCCAAATATTTTTCCAATACTTTAATGTTCCGTATGTTGTGTTAGAGATTGTTCCTAGTGTGTCTCCAGACTTGATCAAATAAGGATTACCTTCAGGTGACCAAACAAATTGCTCAGAAGGTTTGTTATACTTAATCTGCATACCTTCTTTAACATTCGTTGAACTATTAAGTTCAGACAATTGCCTCCACTTGCCGTAATCACCATAAAGCTTAAATGCAATCATCATTAGTGTTTCATTTTTTTGAACTGTATAAATATCTTGTTCGCCGGTAGGCTCGATGGTTGGTGCAGATGCACTCATAGCTTCATTCGCTGGTTCTTCAGGAGTTTCTAAGTTACCCGCAACAATATCTTCACCACCCTCTTCTGAAAACTCATCAGTATCAGCTAACTCGATCCCAGCATCTTCTCCTTCTACATCTGAAGTAGATTTAGAACCTGAGCATGAAATTAAACCCATTAATAATAAAACTAATAATAAACTTTTCATAATATTCTCCTAACAGATACTTTCATTGTACTGTGTTTACAATTATTTATCGGTTAGGAAAATATTTCGGTTAAATTTATTTAGTGAAAACTAGTAATAGAAAAACATTTCCTGTTGATCAATTGTGTCATGTATTTTTTTGACCAATTTATCAAAGTGTTCTTCGTTCTGTAAAAAGTCTAATTCGTCAGTATCAACGATTAGAGATTTACCTTGATCATAGTTCTCGTACCAATCATCATAGTACTGATTTAGCTTAGTCAGATAATCAACAGGGATCGCTTGTTCATAGTCACGGCCTCTCATTTGAATTCTTTCCTGAAGCTTTGGAACTGATCTTTTAAGGAAAATCATCAGTGTTGGAACGCTTAAGTATGGAATCATCGACTCATAAAGAGTTCTATAATTTTCATAATCTCTTTTATCTAAGTCACCTTGCTCAAATAGTGCTCGAGCAAAGATATTAGCATCTTCATAGATTGATCTATCTTGAACAGAGCTTCCTAGTCCACCTTCAATCGTCTTATGTGTATTAAATCTATGTGTTAAAAAATAAACCTGTAATGGAAAACTCCAACGGCTCATACTGTCGTAAAAGTCTGCTAAATATGGATTGTCTTGAACAGACTCATAATAAGGCTTCCATGCTAATCTTTCAGATAACTTCTTTGTAAGTGTCGTCTTTCCACTTCCAATATTCCCAGCTACTACAACAAACATTTTATTGCTACCACTAGATAGCTGCTTATAAGCGTATTCTGACATGCCTCTCCCCCAATATATTGTGTGTCATAGATTTGTAACAGAATCAAAGTAAAAGAGTCAATCATAGCTTTTACTTTTTACCTTACAACTTCTAACTCAATTGTTTACTCAAGCCCATAAGTTCTATAAAATAGGTAAAGGAGGATGACGACTTGCTAAAGATATTTAATTTACTCGTTGGGTTAATGATAATTAACGCAGCAACTCTAAACAATTCCTATTCACAAGACCTAATGGATGACATGAGCACACCAATTCAATTGGGTGATACAGGTGAGATGTTCACTGAGACGGTAAGGATTATTTCCCGTTCAAAAAGAATCTTTATTATAACAAATACCAATCAGATGCTTAATAAAGGTGACTTCATTACAATCATCTTAAATGACAATGATCCTGTAGCAAGATGTTTAGTTGGGAAAAATCACAAAGGTAAAGCTGGCATTAAAATAATGAAAATTTATTCACTTAAAAGATGGGCCATGATGAAAAAAGGTCTCGATATAAAAATTTTAAAGGGTGATGATAGTTTTCTATTCAGAAAGAAATCAAAAAAAGAAGCTTCAACATCTGTTGATGGAACAGGAGCTCGTATTAACAGCGAAGAAGATCTTTACAGCAATGTCATTGATGAAGATCTAAACATGTTTGGAAAAGATAATAGATTAATAAAACCTGACAATATTGTTAGTGCTGGATACGGGCAATACAGGGTTGAAAATGATCTAACTGGGGATACGGAAGCACATGCTGAGTTTTCTGGTTCATGGAGTTTCCAGTTTTCAGATAATATGTGGGTAGAAGGTTTATACGGAAGAATTCTTATGAGTGGAGTTCCTGCTCAAGGAACACAAACATTAATTAGTAATTTTACGGCCAGAGTTAAATACACAATAAAAGCTCCTTTATACTCTTATGTACTTCCATATCTTGGCTACCAAGTTCATTCTGTTTCAAGTCCTGATGCAGGTAACGTAGATAACACATCTGATGCAGAAGCAGAGCTTGCTTATATTGATAAACTAAAAAAGAGAAAATTTGTTGCTGGTGTAACTCTTCTTAGAAGACTTGTACCAGGATGGTTTATAAAAGCCGATCTTGGAACTGATCAAATGAATATAGGGTTTGCCATTGAATTCTAAAATTATTTTAATCATATCTATAATCACTATTTCGTGTGGACTTAAAAGAAAACCAAAAGCTCCCCAAGGAACCAGTCTTCCTTCAATACCACCAGATTACTCAATTAATGTTGAGCTTACTGACAAGAAGCCTGAAAATAGCGATAAAAAACAAAAGAAGAAATAGTCATGTCACTAATTATTGCTACTGGCTCTAATATTGGAGACAAACTTCAAAACTTAGAACTTGTTAAAGAAAGACTCAAAAAAGAATTTAACTTTATTGCTCAGAGTGATGTTTTTGAATCTGAAGCTGTAGACTACCTAGACCAACCAGACTTCTACAATCAAGTTTTAGAATTTCAAATTCCTAATGAAAGCCCATCAAATGTTTTAAAAAGTCTTCTTGATATAGAAAAAGAATTTGGTCGAGTAAGAGATATAGATAAAGGCCCTAGAACAATAGATATCGATATTATCTTTTGGAGCACCGAGCATATAAACGAAACAGGACTCACCGTTCCACATCCAAGTTGGAGTGAAAGAAGTTTTGTTGTAAGGCCTTTGCAACAGTTGCCTTTCTTTCAAACTCTTGAAAAATGTTTTAAAATTCCAAGTGAATTTAAAATTGAAGCAAAACCTATAAATAATCCTAAAGGATAAAAAATGAATTTTGATTTATCACAAGAACAAAAAGACATGAGAGAAATTGCACTTAAGTTTGCAAAAAATGAAATGATTCCTCGAGCGAGAGAACATGATGAAAAAGAAAAATTTCCTAAAGAAATTATGGATAAAGCTTGGGAGCTTGGTTTTATGAACACCAGTATTCCAGCTGAATATGGTGGAAACGGATTCAACCTTCTAGACGCTGTTACTATTGCAGAGTCTGTAGCGTATGGATGTATGGGTATGTTCACTTCAATCATGTGTAATGATCTTGCACTTACTCCAATTGTTGTTGGGGGAAGTCATGAGCAAAAAGAGAAGTTTTTGAGGCCTTTTACTGAGGCTCCAAAGTTAGCTTCATTCTGCCTAACTGAGCCTGGTAACGGATCTGATGCAGCCGGAATTAAAACAACTATCAAAGATGATGGAGATCATTGGATTCTTAACGGTGAAAAAATGTGGATCACAAATGCAGGTTATGCTGATTTATTTGTCGTTTACTGTACAACTGATCCAGCGCTTAAGCATAAAGGAATTTCTTGTCTCGTTGTTGACGCCAAGGCTGACGGAATTCATATAGGAAAAAAAGAAGAAAAAATGGGACAACGCGCTTCTGATACCCGAGGTATCAGGTTTGAAAACGTAAAAGTTCCCAAAGAGGATTTACTTGGTAAGCCAGGTGATGGTTGGAAGATTGCAATGGAAACATTAAATCACTCAAGGCCTCTAGTTGCATCTATCTCATTAGGTGGTGCGCAACGTGCAATGGATTGCTGTGTTGAGTATGCAAACGAAAGAAAGCAATTTGGTGTGACAATTTCTAAACACCAAGCAATACAATTTATGATTGCAGAGATGGCAATAAAAATTGAGGCTTCTCGTTTACTAATTCAGAAAGCTGCGTGGCTTGCCGATAACAATTTACCAAGTGCAAAAGAAGCATCTTATGCAAAGGCCTTCGCCGCTGATTCATGTATGCAAATAACAACAGATGCTGTACAAGTATATGGTGGTTATGGTTACTCTCGCGAGTACCCAGTTGAAAAAATTATGCGTGATGCTAAGTTAATTCAAATTTATGAGGGAACAAGCCAGATCCAAAGACTGGTTATTGCCAGAGAACATTTAGGAAGAAGTTAAATATAAATTATAAATCATTGAAGGAGTATACTGATGAACATTTTTGTATGTGTTAAACAAGTTCCAGATACTGAAACCAAGGTTCAGCCTAATGGTGACGGAACTTTTATTGAAACAAGTTCAATCAAGTGGATTATGAATCCATATGATGAATTTGCTGTTGAGCAAGCTCTTCTAGTTAAAGCTGCTAATGCTGGATCAACTGTAACTGTTGTTAGAGTTGGTGGCGTAAAAGATACAGAAGCACTAAGAACAGCTATGGCAATGGGTGCTGATGATTCTATCTTAGTTGAAGCTGAAGATAACCTTGATTCTTACTCGATTGCTAAAGCACTTAAAGGTGCAATTGATAAGTCTGGGAAAGCAGCAGATTTAATTCTTTGTGGTAAGCAAGCAATTGATGATGACTGTTTACAAGTTCCACAAGTTTTAGCAGAAATGCTAAACCTTCCTTCCGTGGCTGTTATCGTTGGCTTCGAGCAAAACGGTGATGCTGTAACAGTTAAAAGAGAAGTTGAAGGTGGAGCATTAGAAGTATATGAAGTTAAAACTCCATGTATTCTTGCGACAAATAAAGGAATCAACACTCCAAGATATGCATCTCTTCCAGGGATCATGAAAGCAAAAAGAAAACCACTTCAACAGTTAACTTTAGCTGACGTTGGTGTTTCTGCCGATGACAGAAGAGTTAAATATTCAGGTTTCCAATTACCTCCTGAGAAACCAGCTGGTAAGAAATTTGAAGCTATGGATGAAGCAGCACAAGCTGGTGTTGTGTCAGAAGTTGTTGGTCTTTTAAGAAATGAAGCGAAGGTGATTTAATATGGCAAAGGTATTAGTATTTTCAGAATTAAATAAAGGGAATGTAAAACCAGTAACTCTAGAAATTCTAGGTAGACTTACTGGTCAAGAAGCTGAAGTTGCCGTTATCGGTGATCTTGCTGATGATCAAGTTAAAGTTCTAGCTGAGTATGGAGCCGGAAAGGTACATAAACTTAAAGGTGATAATTTAAATCAGTACTCTCCAGAGGGTTATTCAAATGCTCTTAAAGGATTTATTGACGCTGGTGGATATGACTATGTAATGGCCGGTGCTACTGCTGCTGGAAAAGATTTCTTTCCAAGACTAGCAACTAAGTTTGAAGCTGGTGTAGCTAGTGATTGTGTTAACTTCACAATGGAAGGTGGGACATTTGCTGGAACAAGACCTCTTTTTGCAGGTAAATGTTTAGCAAAAGTGGAACTTCAAGGTCCTAAACCACATTTTGTAACAGTAAGACCGAATGCTTTAGGTATCCCTGATACACCTACCGCTGGCGCTGGAGAATCAAATGACTCTTCAGTAGACGCGGGTGAGATTAGAGCTGCTATTAAAGAGATTATTGCTGCTGCAAGTGAGAAGGTTGATTTAACTGAAGCAAATATAATTGTTTCAGGTGGACGTGCAATGAAGTGTCCAGAGAACTTTAAGATCCTAGAAGAGCTTGCTGATGTAATTGGTGCAACAGTTGGTGCTTCAAGAGCAGCTGTTGACTCTGGTTACGCAAGTCCAGATATGCAAGTTGGTCAAACTGGTAAAACAGTTTCTCCTTCTTTATATATCGCTTGTGGGATTTCAGGAGCTATTCAGCATTTAGCTGGTATGAGAACATCAAAAGTTATTGTTGCTATCAACACTGACCCAGATGCTCCTATCTTTACTAAAGCTGATTACGGAATTGTTGGTGACCTTTACCAAATCGTTCCACTTCTTAAAGAAGAGTTCAAAAAGATTTTAGGATAAAACTCCAATGATCAATATTGGGGAGCTTTATAGCTCCCCTTTTTCCCATCTATGAAAATAAAAATATTAGGCCTATTTGCAAGTATCTTTTTAAGACTTTTACGTCTTACCTATCGCTATAAATTAGTCTTTCCAAATGACACAGTTAAAAAACAATACTTTGATTATATTGAAGCTAACAAGCCAGATATCGAAAGAAGTTTTTTGTTAGCATTTTTTCATCAAGATGAACTTTGTTTGGTTCCATATTATAAAAATACGGGATTTAGTGTATTGGTATCATTATCAAAAGATGGGGAAATCATGACCCAAGCAAGTCAAAGACTTGGTTACTATCCAGTCAGAGGTTCATCTTCGCGTGGAGCAGTTGCTGGTTTAATAGCTGCAATAAGAAAAGTAAAAGAAGGATACAACTTTGCATTTGCCGTAGATGGCCCAAGAGGCCCAATCTATAAAGTTAAAGAAGGCATATGTGCAGTCTCAAAGAAAACAGGAAGATCTATTCTTCCAGTTCGTTGTCACGTTGATAATGCATATATTTTCGAAAATTCTTGGAACAAGGCAAAGCTTCCAAAACCTTTCACAAAAATTACAATGAAGTTTGGTCATTTTAAAATATATGACTCCGAGTCACTTGAACAAGCATTGTTAAGACTTTAGCTAAACTGCTGTAATCACAAGACAGATATTCTTAATTTTGTTAAGTTATTAAAATTACATACCGATAAGTCAGTATTGGAGATATAGTATGGAAACAATTAACTATGATTGGGATGAGACCAATATCAAAAATGATATTGATAGTGAAAAAGTAGAAGTAAAAAAAGATAGGCCTACTGAAAATAAAAAAGAAGAGCTTAAAACGAGGAAAGACTTACAAATTGCACGTAGACTTTTCCATATGGGTAACGGCGTAGCAGTTGCTTCACTGTATTGGTTATCTTTTTCTCATCAACAGATGATTCATGCTCTAGGAACTATCGCTTGTCTTCTTTATGTTTTTGAACAAATTCGAATTAGCTATCCTGAAAAGGCACAAAAATTTCTTCCAATGACAAAATTTATTATTCGCGCTGAAGAACAACTAAAAGAATCTGCAATGGTACCTTATGCTTTTGCAGTTTTACTAACAATAATTACTTTTCCAAAGCCGATTGCCCTAGTCGCCATCTTTACTTTGGCCATTGCTGATCCACTGTCAGCAATAATAGGTATCAAATATGGAAAGAGGAGAATCGTTCCACATAAAAGTCTAGAAGGTTCTGCTGCATTTTTCATTTCTACTTTTTTTATAACTCTTTCAGTCTTAGCTGTTTATACTGGAGGAGTTTCGATAAGTGTCTTCTTAGTTACTGTTGCCGTTGCTCTGATTTCAAGTGGCTTTGAAATGCTTCCTTTAAGACTTGATGATAATTTAACAATCCCACTTTTTACTGCATTTGCTTTATGGATTCTCTGTGAAACATTTGGCATTTATATATAGGTAAGATATGTCTATTAGTGTTTTTGACATATATACAATTGGCATAGGCCCTTCAAGTTCTCACACTGTTGGTCCAATGAAAGCTGCAAAGCTTTTTATGGATAAGATTGTTTTAATGAAACAACTTGGAAATACTGTTAAATTAAAATGTGATCTCTATGGCTCTTTAGCGCTTACAGGTAAAGGTCATGGAACTGACAAAGCCGTTATTTTAGGGCTTTTGGGTTATGAACCTGAAAGTATTGACTCTACAATGATTCAAACTTACCTTGATGCCGTTAAAAAAAATAAAGTTTTAAATTCAAAATTCAATGCAGAATCGGTTAATATACCCTTTAAAGAAAAAGATGATTTGAAATTTCACAGAAGAGTAAATCTTCCACATCATCCAAATGGAATGGCCATCGCAGCATTTGATAAAGATAATAAAGAAATTTTTAGAGAAGTATACTATTCCGTTGGTGGTGGTTTTATTCTTACAGAAGACGAAGCTCAAGCTGATAAAAAGATTGAACAACATCAGTCTAAAGTAAAGTTCCCTTTTGAGAGTGCTCAGGAACTGGTGGATCAATGTAAAAAAAATAATATTTCAATTTCAGAGCTGATGCATGCAAATGAGCTAACTTGGCATAATGAATTTGATATTGAAAAAGGTCTCTACAATCTTTGGGAAGTTATGGAGAAGTGTGTCTTTAATGGTCTTAACACTGAAGGTGAATTACCTGGTGGACTAAAAGTAAAAAGAAGAGCTCCTTCTATTTATCAAGATCTTTTACGTCATCCTGAAAAAAATCTTTCAGATGTCTTAAGTATAATGGACTGGGTTAATCTTTATGCTCTTGCGGTTAATGAAGAAAACGCTGCCGGAGGTCAAGTAGTTACTGCACCTACAAACGGCGCAGCTGGAATTATTCCTGCTGTACTTCACTACTATGTTAAGTTTTCACCTAAAGCATCAAGGCAAGGAATAATTGATTTCCTATTAACGGCAGCTGCTATAGCTATACTTTATAAAAAAAATGCCTCTATCAGTGGAGCTGAAGTAGGATGCCAAGGTGAAGTTGGTGTTGCTTGTTCAATGGCAGCAGGAGCATTAACACAAGTTCTTGGTGGTAATATAGATCAAGTTGAAAATGCAGCTGAAATTGCAATGGAACATAACCTTGGTCTTACCTGTGATCCTATTGGAGGCCTTGTACAAATACCCTGTATAGAAAGAAATGCCATGGGTGCAATAAAAGCTATCAATGCAGCTCGAATGGCATTAAGAGGTGATGGGAGTCATTTTGTTTCTTTGGATAAAGTAATTAAAACCATGAAACAAACTGGAAAAGATATGAAGAAACATTATAAAGAAACCAGTCGCGGTGGACTGGCTGTTAATATTACTGAATGTTAATTTAATTATGACTGAAAGTTAAATCCATAACCACCTTCTTGCGTGTCACCTTCATAACTTTGAGCGTAATCCACATCTTGGTTATTATTGTATTCTGTTGGTTGTTGCTCGTTAGCTAACTCATTTTTTTGGTTTTGCTGATCCATATTCCAGCTTTCTTGAGCAGAGTAATGATCATTATTATATGCAACCTCAGCGTTATTTGCTTTGAACTCTAATCTTGCTCCTGGAAATTGAGAATCATTAGTTAATGTAATCATGTATGTTCCCTTTTTAACTTCGTAGAACATTCCACTTTTCATTTCTCTTGTCTCAGTATCTTCATAAGAAAATACATTTCCAGTCATTCTTTCTTGAGTGTTGATTTCAATTGAACGACCATCTGGCATTGTTACATAGATCTCTTCAATAATTCCATCAACAGTTTTTGCTGATCCAGCAAAAGAACCTTGCTTTAGAGGTTTTTTAAAGAAAACATTATTTAGATTTAAGTCTAAATCCGCTTTAATTGCTGGAGCTGGTTTAGTTGAAGTTTCAGCTACTTTCACTGCAGTTTTCTTCACTTTCTTTACAGCAATTTTCTTTTTTGCTTTTACAACAAGCTTTTCAGCTTTTTTGTTAAAGTTAGTCCATGGTGTACTTGAAGCGGCCATACGACCGATGGTAACTTTCCCATTTATCTCATCAAGACTCTTTGTGAACCTAATACCAGAATCAGCACTCATGAAAGCATCATTGTTTACAACCATTGAGTTATAGCTTGCTAGAACTACTGTTCCTAGTGTTGCTATGCTTGTAATAGTTAAAGATAGTTTCTTTAAAGCTTTCATTTGTTTCTCTCCTGTTGCCTTATAGATTGCAACGGACGTGCCAAACAAATGAATGCCTAAGTGACCCCTAACTGATTGAAACAAATAGGATTTTCAAATACAAAGTGTTTAGAAATTGTATATATTTATCACACTGTCTATTATTTAGACATTTTTTAAAATAGGCTTTTTAAGGATAATCCAAGTCAAATCCCATATAATCAGCATGACTAGATCTAAACCTTTTAACAGCTACTGCAACTAAATCATCAATAGATAAACCGCTGTTTTCAGACATTGTTTTAAGATCTTCTACTAATTGTTTTTCGATTTTAGCATTAAGGTCTGCTAATTCACCTTGATTGTACTTTTGAGTTTTCATATATCTACCTCTATTTATTTTTTCGCTACAACAGTTAGAGCATTCTTTTTTCTTAAAGATACTAATGCATTTGTTATTTCATAATCAATTAATTCGCAATTATTGTATACATCTGAAACTAAATTAAAATCGGATAATGTACATAAAAGTTCATATTCTTCACCAGTAACACCTTCACCATCACCTATAAAATCTGGTTTAACTAGTATCTTTAAGTTTGCAGGTGGCCTACTTTGTTTGCTAGCGCTGTATTTCTCAATAACTTCTGAGATTTTCCTTTTAAGAACACCAAAAGGATAATGAATATGTCTTCTTGTAACATCGAATAATTCTGGCTCAACAATATATGTAAATATTTGGCCTTCGTACTCGTCGACACACAAGTTGAAAAATGCTTTTAATGCTTTAACACCTTTATATTTACAAAAAGCTACTTGTCCTTCACTAATAATGACTTCACCAAGAAGTTGTTTTGTTTGAGAGTCTAAGACATTAACTCTACCAGTAAAACCAACGGAGTGTTGTTCATCAAGAATGGGTAAAAGACGCTCATCCATTTTTAGGCTTCCTATTTTTTAGTAAACATTTTAGATATAAATCCTTTCTTATTATCACCAGGAAAAAAATAGCTGTCTAGCTTGGAAGCAATTTCCATATATGATTTCCAAACTTTAGTTCCTTCATTTTTATTCTGTGTCATAAATGGTGTACCAAAATCAGCGCCTTTTCTTAAGCCCAGATCAAGGGGGATTTTACCAAGATAACCTGTACCAAGCTCATTACACGCGGCCATTACACCGTTTGTTCCATATATAAAATGCTCTTTTCCACAATCATCACAAACAAATGAACTCATATTCTCAACCATTCCAACAACATGGACACCAACTTTATCAAACATATGCAGTGCTTTTTTAGCATCTAGGAGTGCCACATCTTGAGGTGTTGAGATTATTACAGAACCATCAACGTTTACATTCTGAACC
>CAXGOD010000003.1:0-18182 GCA_964011245.1 uncultured Bacteriovoracaceae bacterium
CACCTACACCGCCACAAGGGGTAATGGTTAAGACTGGAGGAGTTTGTTTCTTACTCAACTTAGGACTTCCTTTAGTCTTGCAGCAAGGATTTTAGCAGCGATATCTGTTTCCTCTCCTACCGTAAAATCTGCAAATTGTTTTTGCGGCTCAAGATACTTTTGATACATAGGTCTAACAGTATCATAATATTGAGCAATTACGGATTCAAGTGAACGTCCACGTTCATTTACATCTCGATGTAACCTTCTAGTAAATCTTATATCTGAATCTACATGGAGAAAACATTTAATATCTAGCATCTGGCGAATATTTTTGTCGAATAAACTAAAGATTCCTTCAAAAAGAACCAGTTTGCATGGTCCAATCTCTTGGATCTCCTCTGTTCTGGAGTTTGTTGAAAAATCATAGATAGGTACATTTACTTTTTCACCACTTCTAAGCTCTGCAATGTGCTTGTGTAAAAGATCCCAGTCAAATGAATGAGGATGATCAAAGTTTGGATCACCTTTTGTTGTAAATATATGTTCTGGTTGATCATGGAGATAATAAGAGTCCATATGTAAGATAGCAGCTTTATCGGCTTCAAGATTGGCCAAAACTTTTTTTGAAAATGTTGTTTTACCCGAACCAGATCCGCCTGCAATTCCTACAATATACACTTGCTACTCCTATTACTTTGAAGAGTTAGATTTAACATAGAAGAAATGCATTTTGAATGAATAAGAGTAAAAATTATAGTCATGTATTTAGTTATGGGAGAAGTGTTTTTTTTCTAATATAAAGTTAAGATGCAAAATTATTATGTAGTAAAAATAAGTAATTTTAAGGACTTACCTTCTTTTGGGGATGTGGAAGACCTCGCAATGACTCAATTTGGCGCAACAGGCATTGAAGACTTCAGTATTGATGAAGAACAAGTAGACGAAATACTTGGGGAAAGATCCTATTCTGGTGCAGATCTTCCACAATCAGTTGTTGATGAAGTTGAGGAAACAGTTCTCAGTGATTCAGCTACACAAAAAGCTTTCTATTTTAAAACGATCGAGGATGCTCAAACTTTTAAGACCTTTTTAGAGTCTAAGAAGATAGAGTCTACTTTAGATGAAAAAGAAGTTAAGGACTGGAATGAAGAGTGGAAAAAAAGCTATGCTCCAATTCTTGTTACGGACGAATTAGAAATTATTCCCGCATGGAATAAAGATGATTATAACTCTAGAGCTAAAAATCAAGTTTATATTTATCCAGGAATGGGGTTTGGAACTGGAAATCACGAAACGACATTCCTTTGTTTAAAATTATTATTTGATACGAATTTTAACTTTAAGAATGTAACCTGTATGGACTTTGGTTGTGGATCAGGAATATTAGGGCTCGCCCTTAGAAATATTCAAAAAGATTCATTAATAGACCTTTATGATATTGATCAAGGTGCATTAGATAACTGTAAGCAAAATGTTGAGTTAAATGAAATTTCTGAAGTTGGTATAAGGTATCAATTACCTGAGCATAAAACAGAATTCTTAAAATCATATGATATTGTCTTTGCAAATATTTTAAAAAATGTTCTGGAGTTTGAAGCAGATTGTATCTTATCTCTTTTAAAACCAAAGGGAAGCTTGATTGTTTCTGGTCTTTTGAATGGACAACAGGATGACATTATAGAGATATATACGAAAAAGCTTGAAACACTAGAGTTTAAAAAAGTTCTAATACAAGGTGACTGGGTTGCCTTATTGTTTGAGAATGATAAATGAGAGCTGTTTTCCTAGAGGATTTACTTGAACAGACCAATTCTTGTCTGATTCAAGGCAATACATTACATCATCTTGTTAATGTTTTACGTGTTAAAACAAATGAAGAATTATTGCTTCTAGATGGAAAAGGTAATTCACGAAAATCAATTATAAAAGAAATCAACAAGAAGAGAATTGAATGTGAATTTCTTGAAGAATTATCTTTTGCTGAATCAAATTGTAATTTTGAAGTCGCTTTAGGAAGAACAAAAAGAGAGGCTCTTGAACTTTCTCTGAAGCAGTTAGTTGAAATTGGCGTACAAAAAATTTATATATTCGATTCTCAATATTCACAGCGTTTTGAACTAAAGGAAGATCGTACTCAAAAACTGTTAGTTACTGCACTCGAACAATCAAATGCACGCTACCTGCCAGAAATAGTTTCAATAACTTTTGAAGAGCTACTAACGTTAAAAAATATTGATATGATATATTTCTCATCTGTAGAAAATAGAGATGAACTTTCGAAAGATAAAAATAAAAAAAGTTTAATTATAATTGGCCCAGAAGGTGGATTATCAAACGAAGAGGAATCTTCACTCGCTAAGGTTGAAAATTGTAAAACAATAAGCTTGCCTACAAATATAATGAGAGCACCAACAGCAGCTAGTTATTGCTTAGGCTACTGTGCAGGAATATTAAACAAATTGGATTGATGTATTAGGTCATATATGACATCCTAATACTAAGACATATACTAAGAGACAAGGTGACACTATGAGTAATGATAATATTGATATCGATAACTTACTTGATAATGACCAAATTTTTAAGCCACTAACTGATGGTCTAGGTTTTCATCACTCTATAAAAGAAAAAAAAGAAATTAAAGCTGACTTATCTACTAAGTCTGTTGCTTTAAAAGAACAGCTAGAGACCAGAGCAAAAGAGCTTAATCTTAGATCTACTCAGGTTCCAAAATCTGCAAAAGTTAGTATGGGCGAATTAGCTCCATTCTACAATAATGAAGAAGAATCTCAACATGTTCCTTTAGAAATTCATATGGATGAAGAAACTATTGAAGAAGCAACAATGGTAAGTCGATTTGGTGCGTGGTTAGTAGATCTTGTATTGATAACTTCAATTATTACAGTAGCGCTTGTATCTATTGTTTTTATATCTCAAATACCTTTATCTTACATAAGAGAAAATGTTTTTGACCTTGATCTTCTTGGATCACTTTTTTCTATATCGTTATTATTTTATAGTTTTTACTTTTCCTTTTTTGATAAAACAATATTCTCTTCACCAGGTAAAAGAATGATGGGTCTTAAAGTTGTCTCTATTAAAGGTGCGCCTATTACATTTGTGCAAGCCTTTAGCAGAGTTCTATTTACAATCATTTCAGCTATTACACTTGGTCTTGGTTCTATTATAAAAGTTCAAGACAAACTAACTGATACAGTTGTTGTTAAAAAATAATGTTTAGCTCAGAACTAGAAATATTTCTAAAAAAAAATAAAGATAGAAAAATTGTTTTTACCAATGGTTGTTTTGATATTGTTCATAGAGGCCATATTTCATATTTAAATGAGGCGAGAGCATTAGGTGACTTACTTGTTATAGGTTTAAACTCAGATGCAAGTGTTAGAGTTTTGAAAGGTCCTGAACGCCCTATTAATAACGAGCAAGATAGAAAATTTCTTTTAGAAAATTTAAAAGCTGTAGACTTTGTAGAAATCTTTAATGAAGCAACTCCCTTAGACCTTATTAAAACTATACTTCCAAGTGTTTTAGTTAAAGGTGGCGACTGGAAGATTGAACAAATCGTAGGTTCTAAAGAAGTAATAGATAGTGGTGGTGAAGTCTTATCACTTAACTTTATAGATGGATTCTCTTCAACAAATATAATAGAGAAAATCAAAAACAACTAAATCATCCCTAATTAGCTAATTTAATAGTAAAAACTGATTATTTTACTCAAAATCATTGACTTCTATCTATCTGAATTTATTGATATTTGACCTTTTTAATCAAGAACTGTGTCAGTTTCCCTAAAGTAATTCCTGAGTATTTCGATAAAGCTTATGTCTGATGGTTAATGTCAACTATCAGTATTAATTTATTAATCGTTTAACTTACGGATAAGTTTTAACAAGGAGAAAGAAATGGGCTTAAGAATTAGATCGAACATCGCTTCAGTAGCGGTACAAAAGAACCTAAGAAACATCGATGAGAAAACAGCTGGTTCGTATGAAAGGCTGGCATCGGGAAAAAGAATCACTAAATCAGCCGATGATGCTGCAGGTTTAGGGATTGCAAAGAAAATGGAAGCTGAGGTTAGAGGTTACAAGATGGCGGAAAGAAACGCTAACGCTGGTATCTCAATGATTCAGGTTGCAGAAGGTGGCTTAGATGAATCAACAAACATTCTAACAAGAATGAGAGAGTTATCAATTCAAGCAGCTTCTGATACAGTAGGTGAGACAGAAAGAGGTTATCTTGATCTTGAGTACACGCAACTATTAGATGAAGTTGATAGAATTTCGAAAACAACTTCATTCTCAGGTAAACCACTATTAACAGGTGAAAGTGAAAACGGTGTTATGGAATTCCATGTTGGGGCCTACGCCGGTGAAGATAATAAAATTTCCTTTGATGCAGATGCTACAGATGCAACTATTGAAGGGCTTGGTGTTGCAGGTACTAGTCTATCAGACAAAGGTGCTGCATCAGAAAACTTAGCCGCTATTGATGAGGCTATTACTAAAGTTGCTGGATTTAGAGCAAACTTTGGTTCAGTACAATCAAGATTACAATCAACGATTTCCAACTTAGGTACAGCTCAAGTTAATACTGAGGCTGCAAGAAGTAGAATTGAGGATGTTGATATCGCTTCAGAAACTGCGAACCTAGCATCGAACAACGTTATTAAGAACGCTGCTACGATGACTTTAGCGCAAGCGAATCAAATTCCAAATACTGCACTTAGATTAATTGGATAATCTTCAGGTAAATAAAGAGGCGGGGGGGAAACCCTCCACTTAAAAATAAGGTTTGACTTAAATTAAGTTATACCGGTCTTAAGCCCGCCTCTTTAAATCACGATGAATTTAAAGAGGCAATTTTTAAACTTTTAAAAATATAGCTTAAGGTAACAATCATGAATCAGGTAGGAAGTAACAATTTAAAGAAAAATTACTCTGCTTGGGCCATATTCAGTCTTATCAATAACTCAAAGTTAAATGATAAACCTGTAGTTGGCTGGAGAATGATTGGCGGAAAAAAAGTAACAGTGGACTTGTTCATAAGGGTGATAAGAAAATTTAGAAATGAGTTAGTAGTTAGAGCGACTCACCCTGAAGGTAGAAATACAATTGCGAACTTAATCGCAGGATCGGACAAGTTGAACCTTTATTTGCCTGAAGATTTAGTATTATTCCAAAGTACAGTGAAGAAAAGTGATAGTAACGGTGACATAGTAATAATAGTACCGGATATGGTTGCTCAGATTGATAGAAGAAAACATTTAAGACTATTTTGTGAAGATGAAATGGAAGTAAGTATTGGATTCTCAAAACAAAATCATGGGCAAAGAGTAACAACTCAATTATTTGATAAAAAATGCTTTGATGTTAGTGCAGGCGGTTTATCATTTATTATTTCTAAAATCGAAAGTAAGTTTTTTGAAACTGGAGATTATGTTTACGGAATGAATTTATTGCTAGGGCCACGTAAGACTATGATTAACACGGAAATCGTCAATATCTTAGATATTGAGCCAGATGTGAGAAATGGTTTGCATTATAAAGGGAAAAAAGTCTGTGTAAGATATGTTGACCCAACTGTGAACCAGCAGAAAGTAATAAATGACTTCGTGTTTAAATATGTACAGATTGATGAGGCGATATAAGTTTCAAAAAGCTAGAAAAACAAGTTATAATTAGCTTATGAAATTTTGCACAGTATCAGACTTACATATTAAAGAATCTGGAGATTTACCATCAAACTTGTTAGAGAAATTTGTAATTTCGAAACAAGTTGAAGAGTCAGAAGCTATCTTTTTCTTGGGAGATATTTTTGATTTTATGGTTGGTAATAGAACTCAATATCTTAAAAAATATGATTTTTTCTTTGATGCGGTTTTGAGACTTGTATCTAAAGGAAAGAAAGTCATATATATTGAGGGCAATCATGACTTTCATCTAGAAAGAATCATGGCCAAATTTTTAAAAGATAATAATCTAAATTCAAATCAATTCATTCATTCAAAAGATTCAATTATAAAGACAATTGATGATAAGAAGTTTTTCTTTAGCCATGGGCACGAAATTGACGAAAATAAATCTTATCAAAATTGGAAAAACATCTATTCTTCAGCACCTTTTAAAGTATTTGTAGATCATATTCTTCCTTTTTACTTTGTTGAAAGAATGGGGAACAAGGCCTCAAAAGACTCTAAAAAACGTGGTGTTAAAAATTTTATCTATGAAAAGTCACAAGATATGTATCGTCATGGAGCGAAGGTTCTAATAGAGAGGGAAAGTATTGATTTTCTAATTACAGGTCATACGCATATTGCAGAAAATATGAAAATTTCTGACGCATATTATGTAAATAATGGTTTTCCTCAGCATACAAAGAAATTTATTTACTTTAATGGGTTTGAACCTGAGCTTATAGACTTTAACTAAGAGGTGTCATCTTTTCTATGAAGCTCTTGATTTTAGTGTCTGTTACCTCCAAGACTGAGGATTGTGTCCTCTTCTTACCTTTAGTTTCAAGAATTTCCTTGCTAACAATAATCAGCTTATCTGAATAATTAGCAATTTGAGGTAAATGAGTTATTGCTATAACTTGAGAAGCACCACTTACTTCTTTGAGAGCATTTCCAATCTTTAGTGCAGTTTCTCCGCCTATACCGGTATCAATTTCATCGAAAAAGAAAACACTAATAGAATCTTGAGATGAAAGAACTTGTCTTAAGGCTAAAAGAATTCTTGAAAGTTCACCACCAGAAGCGACTTCTTTAACGTGATGAAATCCTTCACCAGGATTTGTCTCCGCTAAGAAAGAAATAGAACTTATACCGTGTACATTTAGTTCTTCCGCTCTTTTTACTTCAATGTTTAGCGTGGCACCTTTCATATTAAGGCTTTGAATCAGTTTTGTTAGTTCAACTGATAGCTTTTTTGCTGCTTTAATTCTATTGGTATGAAGTGTTTCTGCAAGATTTAAACAATCTGCTTTCAGCATTTTTTGTTGTTCAATAAGATCTTCGATCTTAAGCTCATTATTTTCTAATGATTCTTTCTCTAAAAGAAAATCTTGATATATTTTAACTAGTCCTTCAGTGTCAGTGCCAAACTTTCTTTTGAGTTTTTGGTATAGGTCTAGTTTCTCTAGAACATTATTAAGTTCTTCTTCATCAAGCTCCACAGATCCACGTGAATTAACTTCGTAATTGATTTCATTTAAGTAATCTTTTGCTAAGTTAAATTTTTCTAAGGTCTTTGGACCGGTTAAACTCGCTGTAGAATGTAGTTCTTTTTCTAAGCGTGACATTGTTGAAGCTAAACCGTATTCAGAATCAAAGATTTGCTCAATTGAGGCTAAGGAATTCTTATTAGCCTCAATATTCATAATGCTATCTTTTTGGGAAACCAATGCCTCTTCGTCGGATATGGATGGATCAAGCTTATGAAGCTCAGTAATTTGATAGTTTATATAGTCAAGTCTTTGTGCTTGATTTGAATGACTGTCTTTAATTTGTTCTATTTCGTTGGTTACTGACAGAAATAAGTCATATTTACTTTTGTAGTACTCAACGCTGTCGTTGTGTTTTAGGTAGTGATCTAAAAGTACTAATTGATATGTACTGGTAAGTAGTTTTTGATTTTCAAACTGACCCACTACATCTATAAATCGTTTGGAGAATTTTTGTAATATTTGTAAGTTACATTGCTGGAAGTTTAAAAATGTTTTGCTTTTACCACTTGTATAAATGATTCTCTTGATAACGACTTCATCATTTTCAAATGGATAACCTAAATCATCAAAAAATTCTGTGACTTCGCTATCGTGACATTCAAATGATGCCTCAACAGTAGAATATTCAGAACCTTTTCTTACTAATTTTCTATCTGCTCGAGAGCCTAGAATAAGTTGTAAGGCATCGAGAATTAAACTCTTTCCTGATCCTGTTTCTCCTATTATTGAATTAAAATGATTAGAGAATGATATCGTTTGATCATTAAATGTAGCAAAGTTATTAAGATTTATAGATTTTAAATTTAATCTTGGTACGTGTGTATTACTCAAATTAAACCTCTCTGCGTCCATGGACAAATTTTTCTTTTAGTGTGTGAAAGTAAGTTTTTTCGTCGTTTTTTATTACTAGTATGCTTCTTCTGGTTTCTTTATTTATTTTAATACTATCTCGAGATTTTATTGCAACAACATTTTGTCCATCTAAAGTTAAATGGGCCTCGTCATCATGATCTGTTAACTGAATTGAAATCTCGCATGTTTCAGGGATTACAAGAGGTCTATGCGTTAAACTATGTGGGCATATGGGTGTAAGTAATAATGCTTTTACACTTGGGTGAACAATTGGACCGCCTGCTGCAAGAGAGTAGGCCGTTGAGCCTATGGTTGAGCTTACGATAAGCCCATCACCTGAAAGATTGTAAATATGCTCTTTATCTGCTTCCACGGATAGCGTTAACATTCGAGCGATATCACTTTTGCTAAAAACCACATCATTTAAAAAGAAATGTTTTTCATTGTGATTGATTGTAACACTAAATAACTGTTTCTTAATTATTTCAAACTTTCCTGCGAGAACGACATTTAACTTTTCATAGAAATCATTCTTATTGAATTCAGTAATAAATCCAAGATGACCTAAGTTAACACCAAAAATGGGAACTCTAGAGCCAACTTCTCTATAAACGCCAAGTAGTGTCCCATCACCACCAAGAGAAATAATTAAGTCTGAGGATTTATATACAAATTTATCATCTTTAAACTCTATTAAGGAAAGAGTTTTATTAGAAAGTACTTCTTTTAAACGCTCTTGTTCTTTTTTTAAGAAAATAACTTTTTTCTTACGTCTTTGAAGCCACCTTACTAAATTAGTTATTAAGTTGGATAGATCTTCATAGTCTGAAGGTTTTAGGATAATGCTAATTTTATTTAATACTTTTTTACTATTCATTAAAATCACTCTTAAGCATAATGTCTAAAGCAGACTTCATATCATCAAAAGGTTTATTCAGTACGCTACAGTTATAATCCTTTGCCTTACTCAGAACTTGTTCAGATGAGTAAGCAGTAATAATTACGAATTTTTTTGAAATTTCTTGAGCTGAATATTTAGATTTACAATCTTCAATAATGTCAAAGCCAGTAATATCTTGTAGCATTAGATCACATATAATGCGATCAAAGTCATTAGAGCGTATAAGCTCGATGGCTTCAGCTCCTTTGGATGCGCACATTACTTCAGCACCCTTTTTTTGAAGCATAATCTTTAGACTCTGTTGAATAAGTATTTCATCCTCAATGACTAGTATTTTCATAAGGTAATTGTAAAAGGAAATTGGCCCCTTTGTCATTAGATATGCACTTAAGAGAGCCTTTTAATTTTTGTGCAAGACTAGAAGCTATGGCAAGGCCCAGACCGGTTCCTCTTTCTTTTGTTGTGAAGAAAGCTTTGAAAATATCATCCACTTTTTCTGTTGGAATTCCAGGTCCATTATCTTGTATATTAAAAACTATAGAACCATTATTGATACTGATATCTATATTGAAGCGGGCACCTTTTTCGTAATTTCCCCTACTTGCCTGTGCACTATTGATTATAAGGTTAAAAAATATTTGTGCTAGCCAGGTTGAGTTTGTGTGTAGCAGTATTTTTTCTGAAACAGAGTTAACAGTTTTTTGAACGTGTCTACTCTCACTTTTTGTTAAAGTGAAAACTTCGTTAATAAGCGCCACTACATCAACATCATCATACTCTTCAGTTCCCTTATAGAGCTTCGTAAAGTTTTCGATGATATTTTGAGACCGTTTAATACTCTTTAAAATCTCCTTGAGCATCTCATTATTATCATCTGTCTGCTCTTCCATTAGTAGGAGCTCTGTTGTTAGTTGTAGCCCAAATATTGGATTGCTAAGCTCATGGCGTAAAGTATTAAGTAGCTCTCCTAAAAGAGATACTCTCTCATGATGAAAAATATCAGCTTGATTAATAACATCTTTAAATAGAGGCGTTATCTTTAAAGTATTTCCACTTTTGAGTTTATATTGCTCAAAGGTTAAAGATTCTAAGTCTTCAGATTCTTTCTTGAAATTTATTTCATAGGGTGATTCAACCAAAGCACTCTCGAGAGTACTTTTCTTGTCTAGAATAAGTTTCTTTTCTAAAAGTATTTCAACGTATGAGGATAAGTTTGTTGCAAGAAAATTAAAGAAGTTAACTTCTTCGCTACTTTGAGGAAGAAAATCATTCCTTGAAACAATGAGAATAAGGTTATGGTTTTTAAGCGAGAACTCGTGAGCTAAAAAAGTACCTAGTATTTCTAAATTAAAACCTTTTATTGTGCTTTGACCATAAGACCTATTTTTAGATTTTTTGATCGATTGAAATAACGAATTAAAATCAGTGACGGTATGAGAATATTCTCTTTCAGATTCTCTTGTTATTTCTAAGTGACTTGAGTTTGCTTGTCCCTTTTCATGAATAAACATATGAATTGTTTGAAACTTTTTTAATGGTTTTAAGATAAATATTTTTCTTGTGAATTGAAATAAATTATCTGTTTGATCTAAAAATTTATTTAAGACTTCAAAGTATTCTGTTTGGTCTGAAACTTTCTTGTGGCTTTTAAGGATTCTATTATGTCCAAGATCTGTACTGCCAGGGTCTTGGAGTGAAACTTTATTATTGGCATACTTTTGATTCAGTAATCTAAGAGTTGGAAGCAAATTACTTTTATTGATGAAGTACGTAGCAGCATCAGTCTTCATTGAATAATCTAAGTTATTAGTTGTTATCTTGATTAGTGACGAATCGTAATCATCAGAAATATCAAAACCTGCTGTCTCTAGCTTCTCAACTAGTTCCACATCACTTAAAACAGCAGTATCAAGAAATACATTTAAAGCGTGTTTAGTTTCTTTATTTGAGGTATTGCTAATATTTTCCACTGCGTTAGATTATCTTTTAGCTCGTGTTCTAGCAAGTCAACAAGCATTACGTTGTCATTCTTTTTCTTGGCAAAAAGGATGGCTTTGATTACTGATAGAAGGTGAATCTCTAACTGCTTGATAGTTGTACCACTTTTAAGTTTTAGGTCAGAATCAACAATCAAATTTTGGTGAACCTGTCCTATAAGACTAATAAATGTATGAATTGTTTCAGTGATATCCATCAAGATAGTATCGCCAAGATCATATTGTTCATTGTTCAAAAACTTAGATGCAAGTGTGATTTTGTGAAATAGCTGGTCAATATAATTTTGAAATGAGTCTATTGACTCTAATAACAAATTATTTGTTGCTGATATACTAATTTCAATAGAATTAATTTCATCAAGTGGTTTATTTAAGTATTCTATCTCATTATTCTTAATAATATTCACTCCATTGACTAAAATTGCTGTTAACGATTCACCATCGTGGATATAGTTTTCTTTAATCGTTGGTAAAAGCTCTGTTAAAGTTCTGTAACTTTGAACATTAATAGACTCATTTTTATTATTAATAGTAATACTAGGCATCCTGCCTCCTTTTAAACCTCAGGACCATTTCTGTTTACTGTTCCGATTCTAGGCCCAATTGTTTTTTCAATTAAGTCAGCTAGGATCGCTACAATATTAGAAGAGTCGTGAAAAGATATTAAATTATTATTCGTTATTTCAATTATATTATTTCCGGCTGCATTCGCTCTGTTAACGTAAAAGAAATCAATTAATGGTGCTAGCTGACTGAAACTTCTTTTTGTTACATTACAAAGTCCATCAATCTCAGCAACTTTTGAAACCCCTGCTTGTATTTCTTTAATTTCTGGGTTTTCATTTTCTGTTTCATCTAGAATACGATTGCAAAAATTAAATCCATGTCCATATAACTCAAACAAATAGTTAGTTCCCTCTAAGTGGTTATTTAAAATTCGTAGAGTGTCGTTGTTGAATTCAGGTGTATCAATAGATACCTCTACGTTCGCTAAATAGTATGACCAGAGAATTCTGTACATAGTTCTGAAAACATCTTTGTGTGAAACATTGTTTTTTGTAACCTCTGTTAGTTTGATGCCAAACTCATCAAACGAGGATTTGTAAATTGATACATTATCAACATGAAATGGAGTTACATGTTGACTTAAGTCACTCCAAGCGAACTCGCCTTTGTCTAAAAGATTTTTAGCAGCTGCAACAACAACTTGGTGATTAACACTTGTATGACAAGGAAGTAAATCACAACGTTCTTGTACAGTACAAGGGAAACATTTATTTCTTGGAGACAAAGTATAAGCGCGGTCATTGTATGGACTCGACTCATGAGGTCTTACTGTTCCTAGAGATATAATCAATGATGGCATTCTAAAAAGTGCCGCAAGATGCGATACCATTGAGTCATGTCCAATAAACAATTGTGACCTGGAAAGGTCATGAAAAGTATCTTCAATACTATTTTCGCCGACATTATTTGTTATACGATCGCCAAAGTTCGCAAGCATAGGACTTTCTATAATTTGTTTTGCTTTCTCCTGATCGTTTGGAGCGCCAACCAGAATTATTGAAATATCTAGACGGTCTTTTAGTAATTTATAGATAACTTCATTCCACTTATTAGCTCCCCAACTTTTCTTTTTAGAGGAAGCGAATGGATGAATAGTTATAACTCCGTCTTTTGGTACTTGGTAAGTTGTAACATCAACTTCTTTTGCACCTGCTATATGCTTATAAATATCCACTAGGTTGAACGGGTTTAATGTGCTCGCCATAACATTAGAGTAAATAAACTGGCTCCACTTATCATTAACAGCCAACTCAGAACGGTTGTTACGATGGAGACCCATTTTGTGTTTTGCTTTAATTAAACTTGCAAGATAAGAAGATGATTTGTTGAATGAAAGATTCATTACAATATCAAATTCATACTTATTAAGGTCATGTACAAAATTATGAACTTCAATTCTTGCTGATTTTAAACTCTTTTTTGTAAAAAAATCTTTCGTTTCGAAATATACTATATTGTCGAAAACATCACGCAATAGGAAATCAAGGCCCTGGGCAAATTTCTTTCTAGCTATAAGTGTAAGCTCCACGTTAGGGTTTTCATTCTTTAGTTGTCTAGCAGCGGTGAATGTCTGAATAACATCTCCAATCCTAGTTAGCTGAATGAATGCCATTTTAAATTTATTTTGCATGGCTAGGCTTCCTCTTCAATAAGAGAAGACAAGAATAACATTTCAAGCTCATTTTCCGAGAGCTCTAGGCCTTCATTTACTTTCGTTTGAATGTCGTTTAGGGCACTGTGAATTTCTTCCTGAATGCTCATCATTATCCTCCCTGACAATGATCAATTTAGCTTTTATGCATTGATCGTAGTCGTAGTATCTTTTTGAGTCTCAGTAACAAGACCAGTTAAGATATTAGCTAACAATTGTAAGTTATTTTTTAAGTTAAATAAGTTTGTCTCAATCGCTTTGATGTTATCATCAGAATTTGAAGCATTGATATTTTCAATATGACCTTCAAATAATGCAATAGCACCACTAGTGATTGAATTCGTTTTACCCTTCATGATAAGAGTATCTAGATAACCTATAAAGTTTTGTAAATTATTTTTAGATTGCTTAACACCCTTTAAAGATCTCAAGGTTGCTAATAGTATTTTCACAGTATTTGTAAGTTCATCCTTAACTTGCCCAACGAACTCATTTAAATCTTCTTTTTGAGTATGCTCTTTAATATGAGAAATAAGTTCATAGTTTACTTCATAGCCCATAAGTTGGTAATGAAAACATCTTTCAATATGATACCTGAGTTCTTGTTGAATATTTAAGTCACCTCTAACTTGAGTTGTTAGAGTTCCATAGTCATCTTCAACTTGAGCATAAGTTTTATTAACAGAGTTCATGCTTGACACAGGAAGATCTGTTTCAAACTCTTGATTTAAAATGAAGTTAACATCATTCACAATGTTTTCTAATCCAGACTGTACGATTACAAAGTTTCCTGGGTTAACACATGCAGTAGCAGTAGTAGATTCACTATTTGGTGCAACTTCAATGATTCTAGTTTCTAGCGTATCAGCTATTGTAAGATGATTGTTTCTCGCTGTAATAAGGGCATCAACATTCATAATCACAGATGGATATGCTGTTAAATCTGTATTTATAGAAATTAGTTTATTGTCGAATTTATAATTTAACTCGTTTGCCATTTCTTTTTCTTGAGCAGAACCCGTTATTAGAAGAACAGGCTTATACCTTTCTGATGTTTCAAGTGTGTCAATAATCTCATATAAAGAATGAAAATCAATTTCTTCTCCAGCACTTGAACGAGCTAAGCTTATACCTACGATATTAGCATTTGCTGTTGTTGGTTTGCTTTTTCTGATTTTTGCAAAGTTTTGGTTCGCAATTGCAGAGTACTCTTCATTAACTTTAACTTTATTACCTTCTTTATAGTAAGGCATGTTCGCTAAATGGTGTCTAACTTGATTATTACTAATTACGTGAAAATCTTTTTGTGAGTTAACAAAGTTTAAATATGTTGCCCAGTTGTTAGATGTGAGGGGGCTACCGATGTTCGATATTGTAGTTCCTAAAACCTCGTTAGCGCTAATTATTGATGCAATATACGCGCTTGTTGAATCGTTTGAGAAATTGATAACTTTATTCCACTCAATATCAGTACACTCTTTAATAGAATCAAAGAGGCTATTAATGGCAAAAGCATCACTAAAAAGCTTACTCTCTTTTGTATTGGAGATCTGTTCTCTGTCTATGTAGTGTGCCTGAGAAACATTGGCCACCAGTGCAACAACAGAACTAAAGTCTTTATACGTTAGAACATGAACTTCACTATGTGGGTTTTCTTTAGTTAATGAATTTATAAAGTGTGAGGCTTTCAATACTTCAGCTTCTGTACCAAGAAGCGTTACTAATACTTTACTCATTATAATCCTCTCGATTTATTTGAATTAACAATTTCTTCTAGTGCTAACAGGGCATAGTCGAATTTATTCTTGATACCATGAACAGTTTTAATATCCTCAGTTACTTTATCTAAAGAAACATCTTCTTCTATATAATCTCCAAAGTATGCTTGGGCTTCATCATTTAACAAACTGTAGTATTTGTTTATAAATGTTGGCGCTTGATATTTAAGAAGTGAAACGTAAAAGTCCTTCTCTATAGCAAAAGACGTATCATGCTTAATGATAGCAGGCTTGCTTCTTAGAAAGTCTACAAATTCTTTATCTTCAAATAAGCCCTGAACAGTTTTGGGACTTACAATTTGAATACTAGTGTCTTCAAATGGACGCTTTTCAAAAAATTCCTTAACAATTTCTCTATTAGGCTCAACCACAACGATTTTATAATTGTCGTGATTCTTATTTAAACCTTTTGCTAGTTGTTCAATATGATAACCAAATCCAAGACCTAAAACCAAAATATGACTTTTTTCTTTTAGAGTATCTACATACCCTTCAGCAAAAGCTTCAGCTTCTTTTATTGGATTATAAATTGAGTGTAAGTGAACGCCTCGAATAACTGGTACGGTAAGACCATTTCTCGAAACTTTAAATTCGCATTGACGATTGCTCTCTTCCATAAGTGCTCATCCTTCGATAGTTGATTAATTTACTTAATGTTGTTGAGGTTATACCCTTTAAAATTTTCTTTGTTTTTGAACGCTTTTGCAATTTGTATTTGCGTTTTATTCTTTTCTTTTTGTAAATTCTCTAAAATTTGTGAATCAAATGCCTTTATCCGCTCTATTAACTGATTTAGTTGGTTATTGTATTGAATAATTATGTCCGAATTCTCCGTAGTAGGGGCACTACTTAAGTTTTCCTGTATGGTCATAATTATATCCAACATCTTACCACGAGTCGAAAAATCATTTTCTATGTTTTCGTACTCTTCATTTAAAACATCATCATAACACTTAGTAGTGATCTTGATAACGTTTTCAATTAGATGGCTTAAGAGATTTAATTCTTTCATCTATTTTTTTTCAGCCTTAAGAGTTTTAATGGCATGTGCCCAGCCATCATAAAGAGTATTTAAAACATTCAAGCACCCCTCTAAAGGGTCTTTTTCAATCTTTATGTTTGCTTGCGTACTAGAATAAAGAATATAGTCATAAAGTGATGCTAATTCTTTAGCAACATCTCCACCTACTTCAAAGTCTAAACTATTGTTAAGCTCAATAATAATATCTTGAAGCTTTCCAATAAATTCACCCTTCTTTGCAACATTCTTTTGATCAATTGCTTCCATCGCTTTTTTGCAATTTCTAATTGCAGCTTGATACAACATTAAAAGAATTTGTTCTTTACTTGCAGTTTGAACTGAAGTTTTTTTGTACGCCCCTAATCCATAGCTCATTTTAGTTTCCTCCTACAAAAACTATATTATCCTAGCTGGGTAACTGGATTCATACCGCCACCCATGCCAGCTAAACCACTACCCTGTGATTTTATTCTAGAAATTGTCTCTTCCAGACGAGCAAATTTTTGCTTAAGCATTTTCTCTTTCTGGTCTATTTGTCTTTGTCTACTTTCTATTCGTCTATCAATTTGTCTTATCTGGCTGTCTAAACCTCTTTGTCTTGATGTTAAAGTACCACCTGGTCTTTTTAGTGAAGCACCAACGACATCATCTAAGTTGTCTATAAAACCTTTAATCTTTCCATCTTCTTTTGTGTATTTACCCGAAATAATTTGAGCAACTTCAGCATAGTTTTTATCTAAGGCACCCTTTAGTTTTTCTTGATCAAGTTTAACCTTACCGTCTCTTTGAAATGTTAATCCTAGGTCACCAATTCTTCTTGGCCCCCAGTCAGTTTCAATTGTTTTAAAAATAGAATTTCTAATTCTACTCTCAAGTGTTTGTAGCGTTAAGTCACCACCGAGAGTTTGGGAAGTATCAACTGATTCATCAAGTGAGTTTTGTTCTTTAATAAATCCAATTACTTCATTTATCTTATTTACTAGTTCACCAATCTTAGCCGAAATCTTTCCAGTATCTTCTGTGATCTCAAGAGTAATCTCTTCGCCTTCTTTAGCTTTCTTTAAATCTATAGTAACACCAGGAATAAGATCCGTGCTTCTATTTGATGGCATTTCAATTTCAAATCCATCAAGTTTAATCTTTGCATCCTGAGCATCCCTGTGCCCATCAAACCAGATATCCTCCATTCCATCGACTAGATAAAGGTCTGGGAAGGTCGCTTGGTTATCATCACCTGTTTCTTCAAGAGTAATGATTAACTTCCAGGGTTCATCAGACCCATCTCCTGAGTTAACCACATTTGCATGCATCCCATTTTCAGAGTCTTTGTTAATGAGTTTAGCAATACCAGATAGAGATGAGTTATCTTGATCGATATAAACTTCTTTTGTATCACCATTAGGTAACTCGTACTGAAGATAACCAACACCCAGGTATGTATTATCCTTGTCTTCAACACCGTTAGATATTGCAGAAGATTTTCGCGCTAATTGTAAAACTTCAATTTCGTATGTACCTGGTTCGGCGAGGTTCTTGTCAACAGTCGCATCAAGTCCTTCACCACTAATGTTTACTGCAAGCTCTCTAAAACTTCTTGCTGACTTACTTGCGAAGATATCACCACGTAGGTTTTCAACCCTAGTTGTAAGGTCTGATAGCAGGCTCTTTTTGTTTTCAATCTTACCCTTTCGGACATTCATTTTTTCCAAAGGAATTTTCTCAGCAGCTATAATCTGCTTTACAATATCCTTGGGAAGCCCTGAATTGATTGATCCAAATGATATACCCAAAAGTCCTCCTGACAATTAGAACGCGCATCCTGCACCTTCTTTAGGCATCGTAACTAGATTATCAATTGTAAGTATTTGATGCAATAGGGAACAAACTGAGATACTATTTATTCCTAAACAAAAAAAAATGGCCCTGGGTGGGCCATTTGGGATTAGGATGAATTTTAGGTTTGGGATAACCAAGAGTTGTTGTTGCAACTCTTACTAAACTTGTCGGGTATTATGGCTAAAACTTTAGTAAATAGGTCGGATTTTTTAAAAACAAAGTATAAATTCTTTTTAAATCGGGCACTTACATACTTTTCTTTTCTACTAATTCCTATATGGATCCAGAAAACGATACAACTAAATCTTTTCCTTCAGTCGATTATTTTGCTCATGTATATGCTTTTTATGGGTGG
>CAXGOD010000004.1:0-16109 GCA_964011245.1 uncultured Bacteriovoracaceae bacterium
AAGAAATTTCTGAAATGGAAGCCTTAGAAGGCTTCTGGTTAGATGCAGACAATGCCGCAAAAATTCAAAAAGAAAAATCATTACTTCAAGTTGTAACAACCTCTTATAAGAAAGTGGTAGATCTTTACGATGAGTTTGAAATTCTAAATGAGTATGCCTCAGAAGGCGATGAGGACTCAGCTGTAGAAGCAATTGAAATATTTGAAAATCTTCAGGTCGCTACTTCAGAACTTGAACAAAAGTCACTTTTATCAGAAGAGATGGATCCTAATAATGCAATTATTTCTATTAATGCTGGAGCAGGTGGAACTGAGTCCTGCGACTGGGCAAGTATGCTACATAGAATGGTTACTAGGTGGTGTGAAGCTCAAGGATTTAAAGTTAGTGTTATGGATCATCAGTATGGTGATAGTGCCGGAATAAAGTCTGTTACTTTTATGGTGGATGGAAATTATGCTTTTGGGCAATTAAAGTCAGAAACTGGAATCCATAGGTTAGTTAGAATTTCTCCTTTTGATTCAAACGCAAGGCGACATACTTCCTTCGCTTCAATCTATGTTTCACCGGAAGTTGATGACGATATTGAAATTGAAGTTGAGGACAAAGATTTGAGAATTGATGTTTATCGTTCAGGTGGAGCTGGAGGACAGTCAGTAAATACCACAGACTCTGCTGTTAGAATAACACATGCTCCTTCTGGAATTGTTGTTACATGTCAAAATGAAAGAAGTCAGCTACAAAATAAGATGACAGCAATGAAGGTTTTGAAATCTAGGCTTTATGAAAAGGCCATGGAAGAAAAACGAGCTGAAGAAGCTCTAAAAGAGGCGAATAAAAAAGAAATAGGTTGGGGATCTCAGATCCGATCTTATGTTCTTCACCCTTATAAACTAGTAAAAGATCACAGAACAAACTTTGAGTCAGGGAATGCTGAAAAAGTTCTAGATGGAGATCTTGATGGCTTTATGAAGTCGTACCTGCAATGGAATTCCCTTAGTAGCAGCGAACAGGAATAGTCTGATAACATAGACTTTTTTTCTGATTGAGCTGTAAACAAGCATAGTCTATCCTTTATATATAAAAAATTAATTGGAGCAATAGTGAGTGTTGTAAGTTTGAATCCAGATGTAATTAATCTTAAAGAGTCTTCAACTTTAAAAATTAATCAAATGGCCAGAAAGATGAGGGCTGAAGGTAAAAAAGTTTATCATTTTGGGTTTGGCCAATCACCATTTCCTGTTCACCAAAAAATTGTAGATGCACTAAAAAAACATGCACATGAAAAAGATTACTTACCAACTTTAGGACTTCCAGAACTAACCAAAACAATATCTAATTATTATAAAGAAGAATTTGGCTATAACTTCAACCCTGAACATATTTTAGTTGGACCAGGCTCTAAAGAGCTACTTTTTCAAGCTTTATATGTACTTGAAGGACCAGTCATTATACCGGCTCCTAGTTGGGTAAGTTATGGACCACAGGTAAATGTTCGTGGAAAACATATCATGAGAGTAGTTACTCAATATGAAAATAATTATAAATTGCAACCTGAAGAGTTAGAAAATGTTTGTAATACATTGCCAGACGATCAGAAAATTCTGATTATTAATTCTCCAAATAATCCAAGTGGTGCCGTTTATTCTGAAGATGAAGTAAAGGCATTATCAGAAGTAGCAAAAAGAAGAAACGTTATTGTCGTTAGTGATGAAATTTATGCAATGGTCGACTTTAAGATGCAAAGAAGAAGGGGTTTTGCTCATTTTTATCCTGAAGGAACAATTGTTACTGCGGGGTTATCAAAGTCTCATTCTGCAGGTGGATATAGACTTGGCTTTTTAGCAACATCAAAAGAACTTGAGCCCCTAATTACTTGTCTTGCTTCATTAGTATCAGAAACTTTTAGTGCTGTAAGCGCACCTATTCAATACTCAGCAGTTACAGCATACTCTCGAGATCAAGACCTCCTAGACTATGTTGACCAATGTACAAAAATTCACAAAGCAGCAGGTGAATATATGTCAAAACGCTTTAATCATATGGGAGTTGCTTGTCCAGAGCCAGAAGGAGCTTTTTATATTCTTCCAAGCTTTGATGGTTTTAGAAAAAAGCTCGTGGCCAAGTTTGGAGAAATTAATTCTCAAGACTTTACAAATATATGCTTAGAACATGCAAATGTGGCCATGCTACCAGGTTCTGATTTTTATATGCCTCATTATATGCTTTGTTGTCGAGTTGCTACAGTTGATTATGATGGAGCTACGGTTTATCAAGCATCTTTGTCAGCAAAAGCTATAGATGATTCATTTATCGAGCAGAATTGTCCAAATATCAAAGATGGTTTAGATTCATTAGAAAAATTTCTAACAAGTCTTTAGTAATTATAGATTAAGGAGATTCCGAGCTTTTCTTCAAAGAATTTATTATTCATTTCGTTATCTAGTCCAAAGAACTTATGAATTAGTTTTATATTAGTATAACTATGAGTGAAAAATGGAGCGATTTGGTACTTACCACCAAAAAGAAGCTTTATACCAAACTCTTTCTGATCTCCTTCATCCACGACAATATCTTGTGAAGTTGTATTGTTAAAAAATACTTGCTCATAAAAAATATTCATATCGAAATACAATGAAGTTGCGTAGGTATAGTGAAGTTTTAAGAACGTAAAAGGACTAACGATCTCTCTATGAAAGTAGTAACTAGTATCGGTCTCTAAAAATGTGTGGAATTGACGCTCACCAGCTCCAAACTCTAAGGCAATATTAAAGAAATGAAGTCTAAATCCATAAAGGTATTTTTCGTAATCAAATTTATACTCATCAAAAGTGTACTTTGTAGAAGTTGGGAACTGTAAAGTGTATTTATCTCGATAGTAGAGGACATCCAAAAAAGACATTATGCGAACATCAAAGCCCCAAGCATAATTTTGTATTCCTTCTGGTTCAATCTTCAGGTGATCAGAAAACATATTGATTATATCAAGACCATGCTCATATTGAGCATAGTTTAAATGAATGGACTTTAATCGAATTGGAAAACGAGATTTCTTTTCTTGAGAGAAAGTATTTGTACATATAAATAGAATTAGTATTAATAATTTTCTCATTAAAACCTAAAAAAAGGCTGAATCTTAAACTGTTTAACTGCCATGAAACCACTTTCTGAATCTAAAGTTCCAAAGCTTTCAGCAAAGTGAAGCCCAAAAGTCTTTTTTTTGTTTGTAAAAATCTCGATTCCAATAGTTTGTATACGACCACTAGTTTCACCACTGTTTCCGACTTCAAAAGGTTGTATGTCATGATAGAAATAAAAAAGTTCTAAAATAAAATTCTTCACTCCAGTTCTATGGCCAAGTTTATAAGTATAAGTGCTTCCCTCATACTCATCTTCTATAAACTGAGAACTCTCTAAGGAGTAAAAAGGTTTATTCCACTGATTTAAAAGAAAGCCCACAATAAAGTCACCAAGGTCAAGTTGAATGCCATAACCGAGACTTCTAGCAATTCGATTTTTTTGTCGAATGCTTTGTCCGTCAAACCTTTCAGTTTTGAAAGTGGTAAACTCATAATCCACAATCAATGAAAAAAATGAAAACAAGTAGTATTGCGCTCGTAAGTTTAAATCACTTCCTTCGTCACTGAAAGCTGAAATACTATTTTGATTTGTGTCGTTAGGGTTAAAACGGAAATAACTTTGGCCATATCCAATTTGAAGTAATGATTTATCCCAAGAGATTAAGGTCTTATCATCAGCTTGTTGAACGGGAATAGAGACAATCTCTTTAATAAGATTATTTTTATAATTACTTGGGTTCTCAGTATTAATAGTTCCGCTATCGCTTTCTTCTTGTGCATGCACAGAAATTGAAATAAAGATAATTAAGAGTAAGTGTTTCATAGTCGCCCTTGGCGAAGATAAAGATCATTTACTTCTTGTGAGCCTAAAGTTCTATTCCACACTGCAATTTCATCAAGGACCCCTTGAAATGCATGCCCGTATGTTGATCCGCTTGTTTGCCCATCATGTCTAACAGTACCACCGTTTTGAAAACATAACCCGTTTGGGTCGCCATGACTTGGAAAAGTGAAACCATTTAAGGTTTCAGCTGGAGCTATGGAATCACCATTAACATACATCAAAAACCCATCATCTTTGTGATAGGTAATTACAACGTGATACCAAGTTTCTACAATGATTGAAACTTCCTGGTAGGCTTGAAAATCATAAGGAGCTGGGTGTCCTTTATAGGTATGTCCATATAGAACACCATCTATAATGTAAATATTGATACCATTTACCGTGCCACCTTCTTCATAAATATAGCGAATCCCATCTATTTGTTCTGCATAAAACCACACCGATATTGTTCTTTCATCAAAACCGTCATCAAATTCTGATAGATTTAGGTCTATTCCCGATCCATTGCCATCACAATAAATACCTTCTCCGTAAATCCCTTGAGCCTTAGCAAGACCATTTTTTGAATCGCAATGTCTTCCTCGGCCTGAACCATCAACAATATCTCCGGCAGTTCCAGAGTAAGAGGTTTCATTGAAGTGATAAAAGATTAGATTATCTGTTAGGTCGACACTTTGATTAAAAAAGTGGGTAAAATCCTTTCTTTTGTAAGGATTTACATCACACGCGGTGAGTAAAAATAAAACTGGAGAGATCCAAAACAATCTTAACATGTAGGTATCCTACCAAATCTGTTGCTAAATGTTCAAGTGTTTCAAGTTGCCATAATATCGATGCTTAGCTATTATTGGGCCTATTCAATTATCGAAATATAAAGGACTTAAGAAATGAAAGAAAAGTACATTTCGCAGTGGGAAAATCTGTATAGTGAACAAGTTAATGTTCGTCGTGAAAAAAGATCAAAACTTGAAGAAGCTGGATCTCATCCATATAAACATGGGGTGAAACCTTCTATCAAGGCCACTAAATTATTAGAAATGTATGACCATAAAGAAAAAGAAGAGATTGGTGAGACTGAAACTTATTCAGTTGCAGGTCGTGCCATGATGGTCCGAGATTTTGGTAAAGCTGCTTTTATTAAAATTGATGATGGTTCAACTCGTTTCCAAGTTTATGTTAAAAAGAAAGTAACTAGTGATGAAGGTTTTGCTGATTACAAATTATGTGATTACGGTGACATGATTTGGGCAGAAGGGAAAATGTTCAAAACAAATAAAGGTGAGCTAACTCTTGAGGCCCACGAGTTTAAAGTTGTGACTAAGTCATTAAGACCACTTCCTGAGAAGTTTCACGGTCTAACAGATACAGAGGCCAGATATAGAATGAGATATGTAGATCTTATTATGAATACAGAGTCTCGTGAAAAACTAATGCTTAGGTCAAAGATCGTTAGATATATCAGAGAATTCTTTTATAAAGATGACTGGATGGAAGTGGAAACTCCAATGATGCATTCAATTGCTGGTGGAGCTGCAGCTAAGCCATTCGATACTCACCATAATGCTTTAGATATGGAACTTTTCATGAGAATAGCTCCTGAGCTACATTTAAAAAGATTAATTGTAGGTGGTTATGAAAAAGTATTTGAAATGAATAGATGTTTCAGAAATGAAGGTCTATCAATGAAGCATAATCCTGAGTTTACTTCTGTTGAGTTCTACCAAGCTTATGCAACATATGAAGATTTAATGGACTTCACTGAAGAGCTACTTCATGGTCTAGCAAAAGATGTTATTGGTAACCCTCTAATTAAGTTTGGTGACAATGAAATAGACTTTGGTAGTAAGTTTAGAAGATTACCAATGCATGAAGCAGTTATGGAGTATACTGAGCTTACAAGTGATGATCTTCAAAACTGTGAAAAAATGATTGCTCTTTTAAAAACTAAAAAAGAACTAGGGATGAAGCCGTCTGATCTTGAAAAGCTAAGTGCTGCAAAATTAATGGTCCTTTGTTTTGAGGAATTTGCTGAAGAAAAACTAATCAATCCTACATTTATAACTCATTACCCAACTGAGGTTTCGCCTCTTTCTAGAAGAAATGATGAAAACCCTGAAATCGTTGACCGCTTTGAGCTTTTCATTAATGGGTGGGAAATTGCAAATGCCTTTAACGAGTTAAATGATCCAACTGACCAATTAAGTAGATTTGCTGACCAAGCAATGCTTAAAGAGGGTGGAGATGATGAAGCTTGTGATCCAGATTATGACTACGTTCGTGCTTTAGAATACGGGATGCCGCCAACAGCAGGTGAAGGAATCGGGATTGATCGTCTAGTTATGCTTTTAACAAATAGTTCAACTATTAAAGACGTCATTTTATTTCCACTTCTTAAAAAAGAAACATTCTTTGCTGAAGAATCTGAAGAGTAGATGAAACTACCTTTCTTTGCACTTCTTAAGATTATAATGGAAGGGAAGTCTTCTATCAGATTCTTATTGGGGGCCATAGGAAGTTTTGCGTTCTCTATTGCAGTTATTCTTTGTACTGTCGGTTTAATGGATGGTTTTGAGTCAACTCTTGTTAGTTCATTACAAAAATCTAGCGGTGACCTTATTCTTACCAGCAGGAATGGTTTTTTTCATGTTGATGAGGAATTCAACAAAATCACTAAAGCCCCTGAGGTAAAGCATATTACACCTCTAACACAAGTAGAGGCCTTCTTTATTTTTAAAGGAAACTCAAAAGGTGTTTTAGTAAAAGGTGTTGAAGAAGAAAGCTTTAAAAAAGTTACTAATATTGATCTTCAATTCAACAATGGTGGGATAGTTATTGGGAAGTCTCTTATGGAGAGCCTAGGTCTTGCTATAGGGGATGAAGTTGTTCTAACCTTTGCAAGTAACTCAAGATCCAGCCAGGGAAGCCCAATATTAAAAAGTTTTGTTGTCTCTTCTTCTGTTAAACATGGTGTTTATGAAAAAGACATGCGCTATGTTTACTTAAAAAGAGAAACATTACTGGATACACTTAATTACAATCCTGATACGGCCAATATGGCCTTGATTAAGGTCAACAAGATAAAAAAGATTGATGAGTTAAAAGCCATTGCCTTTGATCTACAAACAGAACTACCTGATAAGTATAGAATAGAGACTTTTTGGGATGAGTTTAAAGTGCTTTTGGATGCTGTAGAGATAGAAAAGATGTCAATTACCCTTGTTTTACAGATGATTGTCGTTGTTGCGATTTTTAATATTATAGCTTTTATAATTTTTATAAGTGAGAAAAAGTCACAGGAGTTATTTTTATTAAGAGCGTTGGGACTTAATTTAAAAACACTTGTTAAATTCTGGTATCAGCTTCTTTTAAGTGTTTGGCTAATATCGAGTCTCATTTCAATAGGGCTCACTTATATTTTTAATTACCTCTTAACTTCTTTACCCATTTTTCAGTTACCAGGAGATATTTATGTACTTAGCCGTTTAAGTATTGACCTAACTCCAGTTGATTTTGTTATAGTGTTTGGTTTAGCATTAGTTTGGATTTTTATTATTGGTTTTATTTCTTTAGGCAGATTGAAGAATAAAACTCTATTACATGGTCTTCGCCAGGAGTTTTCTTAATGAGCTTTATTGAAGTTAAAAATGTTTTTAAATCCTATGGAAGCACGGAAGTTCTTAGAGGCATAAGTTTTAATATTGAAGCAGGTGCGCAATGTGCTATTCAGGGAATGTCTGGTTCAGGTAAAAGTACCTTATTATATATTCTTGGAGGATTAGACCAGGCAGGTAGAGGTGAAGTTGTTATTGATGGCAAAAATATTTCAAGTCTAAACGACGAAGCGCTAGCAAAATTTCGCAACAAGTCAGTTGGATTTGTTTTTCAATTTCACTTTTTATTACCATCTTTAAACTGCATGGATAATATTTTACTACCAGCCAAACTTGGTAATTTCCCTATAAAAGATATTAAAAAACGTGTTCATGAATTTGCTGAGACTTTGGGAGTTTCCCATTGTTTAAATAAGTTTCCCTTTGAAATATCTGGCGGAGAGCAGCAAAGGATTAATATTATTAGAGCAACTTCCCTAAAACCTGGAATTCTTTTGTGCGATGAGCCTACAGGAAACTTAGATTCAAAAAATTCTCAAAAAGTTGTTGAGCTTTTAAAAGATATTTCTTCAAAACTTGGTACAACATTATTAGTTGTGACTCATGACACCGTAGTAGCGAATAAATTTACTCAGAAAATAACAATTGAAGATGGTCAGATAATTAGCTAATATCTGTCCTTGTAAATAATTTTAATGAGATAGACACAAGGTTGACCACGTTGATTAGAATATTTTTAGTTGTTATACCCATACTTTTTTGGGTATCTCCAAAGTCTTTTGCAAATGATTCTTTAGGAAAGCATACTCAGTTATTCACTGTTGATATGGTAAAAGTTGAAGGAGCAAAAAAAGTTGAACCAGAAGCCATCTTGGAAAAGATGAGTATTAAAAAAGGTTCTAAGTTAGATAATTATTCATTACGTTCAGATATTAAAAAAATCTATGAGATGAAATATTTTGAACTTGTAGAGGCCCATCACAAAAAAGAAAAAGGTAAGAACGTTCTTTTAATAAAAATTAAAGAGAAGCCAATTATCAGTCGAATTAAATTTCAAGGTAACGATGAAGTTGGTGATGACGATTTAAAAGACCAAATAAAAACAAAAGAATATAATATCCTTGATATCAATACGATTAAAGGTGATATCCAGCTAATCCAAAAACATTATGAAGAAAAAGGTTATTACTTAGCAATTGCTGATTATGACTTAGATCAAAATGAGCATGATGGTTTAGATTTAACTTTCAAAGTTAAAGAGTTTGATAAGGTCCGTGTTAAAAAAATAATGTTCTTAGGAAATAATGAAGTCGAAGATAAAGATCTGAAGGCTTTTATGCAAACACAGGAAGAGTCACTCTTTTCTGGTATGAGTGGTTCTGGTAACTTTAAAGAGTTCAACTTTCAAACTGATATTGAAAGACTAAAGTATCTTTATAAAACGAAAGGATATTTACAGGTCAATATTGGTAATCCTCAAATCACTGTTTCTGAGGATAAGAAGTGGATTTTTATAACGATTAAAGTAAATGAAGGTCCTAAGTTTGATGTAAATAATATTTTCTTTAATGGAGAGTTATTATTTACTGATACAGAAATGAGAGACAAGTTAAAACTTAACTCTGGGGATACTTACTCTGAAGAAAAACTTCGTCAGGACATACAAGCGTTAACAGAGATGTACCAAGATAAAGGTTATGCTTTTGCAAACGTTTTAAGAACGCTCCAAATTGTTCCTGGTGAAAATAAAGTTGATATTCATTATTCTTTCGAAAAGGGTGAGATTGCTTACTTTGGTAAAATAATCGTTAAAGGAAACTCTAAAACGAGAGATAAGGTTGTTCGTCGAGAGTTAAGAGTTCACGAAGGAATGATGTACTCAGGAAGCCTTCTTAGAAAATCAAAAGAAAATGTAAATAGACTAGGTTTTTTTGAGCCTAATAGTGTCATTTTTAATACGGTTTCTCCTAAAGGAAAGGATAATGTTCTTGATGTTGAAATCTCAGTTAAAGAAAGACAAACAGGTCAGATCTCTTTAGGAGCTGGTTACTCAACGGCAACGAAAGGTTTCTTCCAAGCATCTATCGCTCAAAATAATTTTAGAGGTTTAGGTCAAAACTTAAACTTAAATATCTCACTTTCTGAAAATCAAAAGACCTATAATCTGGGTTTTACTGAACCATACTTTATGGACTCTAAATGGACTGCTGGGGCAGATATCTATAAAACTCAAAACGGCTTATCTTCATCTTTTTCTTCTGAGAAGTGGGGGGGAGATGTCAGAGTTGGTTATCCAATTGCTGAATACACAAGATTCTTTGTAACTTTAAGACATGAATATACAAAAATTGAAGATGCAAGAAACCCTACTATCGATGTTGATTTAGAAAATGGTGTTGCTGCAACTTTAAAAACAACATTACGCTACGATAAAAGAAATAATGTTTTTGAGCCAACAAAAGGGTATTACGGAAGTTTTTCTGTTGAGTATGCCGGAATGTACGGTGATCAAAAATGGATGAAGACAGCTCTAGAGGGAAGGTACTATAAACCTGTTTATGAAGAACTTGTTTTTAGGTCTAGAGTTAAAACACAGCAATTAATAAAAACTTCTGATAGAGATTTGCCAAGAACTGAAAAATTCCAAATGGGCGGGTCTCGTAATATGAGAGGTTTTAATTTTGAAGATATTGGGCCAAAAAGTGTTCCGCTAACACCTAGGGGAGAAGACACCACAAGTACAACAAATAAAGAAGTCTTTAATCTTGGTGGTGAGTTCTCATTCCTTGGAACTCTTGAATTAGAGCATCCATTAATTAAAGAAGCTGGGCTTAAGTGGGTTCTTTTTTATGATGCTGGTAATGTTTATGAAACAGCAGACGGTATTGATGGAGAGTATCCATTAAGACAAGATTATGGTTTCGGCTTTAGATGGTTCTCGCCAATTGGTGTTCTAAGGTTTGAGTTTGGTTACCCTATTGATCCTGAAGAAGGTCAAGAGGGGCATGAGTTCCATTTTGATATTGGGCAACTATTTTAAAAATAAAGTCTACGAGAGACTAGGAGTTATACATGAAAAAATTAATCATCTTATTATCTTTATTATTATCTTTTTCAGCATTTGCTGAAGTTAAGGTTGGTATTGTTAATATTCAAAAGGTTATTACATCTATCAAAGAAGGTAAGAGTGTAATGAAGTCTTTAGAAAAGTCTTTTAAGTCAAAACAAGCTGAGCTTAAGAAAGAAGAAAACAAAATTAAAAAACTTCAAAAAGATTACCAAAAACAATCTTTAGTTCTTAGTGATAAAGCAAAAGCAAAAAAAGAAGCTGATATAAGAGGTCGAATTCAAAAGCTACAAAAAACAACAATGGCATATCAAAAAGAAATTCAAAAACAAGAAGCTCAGTTGAAGAAGCCAATTCTTGAAAAGCTAAAGCCTGTAATTGATTCTGTGTCAAAAACTGAAAAAGTAGCTATGACTTTTGAGATTACTTCTTCTCCACTTGTTTATGCTCAAAATAAAATTGATATTACTGCAAAGGTTATTAAAGCTTACGATTCTAAGCACAAGTAATGTGCAAATGCGTAGGTTAATATAAAAGAGGTATAAGTGAAGTACTCTGGGCTCCATAAATTTGATTCCACTCTCATTGCCGTTTTTGGCATACCGGAATCAATGGACCTAGAGAGTATTTCAAGTGCTCTAAAGCCCAGACCAAACACATTTATTTTTGTGAAAAATATGAAGTTCTATGATTCTATTGGACGTCTAACAGAAAACCAAGACTTTACTAATACAGGAATCGTTCTTGATGAAAAGTTTTTCTTAAAGATTAAAGACACAGAGATATTTTCAGAAGTTGAAAAACGCTTCGCTTGGGGAGCAACGGTTCAAGATGTAGCCAAGGCCATGTCTTTGTTATCAAAACCTTTCTATGACCTTAAATATAATGATTTAAATTACTATGTTGATGGAAGACAGATGGGAGATGTAGAAGTTGATCCAACTGTTCAGATAGCTCAAAATGCTTTTATTGGCTCTAATGTAAAAATCGGAAAAAATGTAAAGATTATGGCGGGAGTAACAATCTTGCCTAATGTAACGATTGGTGATGAATCAATCATCTTTCCAAATGTTACTATCTATCCATACTCAGAAATTGGTAAAAATTGCAGAATTCATTCTTCAGCCGTTATCGGAGGAGATGGTTTTGGATATAACTTCTTTGATGGGGGCCAACAAAAGGTTTGGCACCTTGGTGGAGTTGTTATCGAAGATAATGTGGAAATAGGAGGTGCTGCGATGGTTGATGCTGGTGCCTTTATTGAAACAAGAGTTGGTTTTGGTACCAAGCTTGATAACTACTGCCAGATTTCTCATAACGCTCAAATTGGAAAGCATTGTGTTTTTGCAGGCGGCGCAGGAGCTTCTGGAAGTGGAGAAGTGGGAGACTATTGTGGATTTGGCGCTAGAGCAGGTCTAGCACCAGGTGCTAGAGTCGGTAATCAAGTAATGCTTGGAGCAAATGCTATTGTCAGTGAGAATGCAATTGTTCCAGACAAGTCTGTCTTAGCGGGGCACCCTGCTAGACCTATGAAAGAATGGTTAAAGTCTCAAGCAAAATTGAGACAATTAATAAAAAAATAGGAGGACCTATGCTTCTAAATAAAGAAAAAGTTCTAGAGTATCTGCCACATAGAGATCCTTTTATGTTTCTTGATAACGTCATCGATGTTGTAGTTCCTGATGATAAAAAAGATAAGAAACTAACAGATCCCAGAGAGCTTGTAGGTGTAAAAGTTATCGCAGACTTTACAGTCCGTGAGGACCTAGAAGTTTTAAGAGGTCATTTTCCAGGAAATCCCATTTTACCTGGAGTTGTCTTAATTGAAGTTATGGCGCAAGCAAGTGCATTTGTATCTTTACCTTTAAGTAATATGGATATATCGGGTTTAAATGTTGAAACTTTGCTGGTTACAGTAACTAAGGCAAAGTTTAGAAAACCAGTACTACCAGGAATGAAGTTAGAGATTCACACTACCATGACTCAATGCCGTGGAACCATTGCTACATATAGAAGTGAAATCTATGTTGATGGAGAGAAAACATCTGAAGCAGAGTTCATGGCGCAAATTAAGTTTATAAATAAATAATAGGAGTATATATGAGTGTTGAAATTCACCCAACAGCAATAATTGAAGATGGAGCTGAGCTAGGGGAGAATGTAAAAGTTGGACCTTACTCAATCATTGGTGCGAATGTGAAAATTGGAAGTGGATCAATAATAAAATCTCATGTTGTTATTGAGGGACATACAACAATCGGTATTAATAATGAGATCCATCAGTTCTCTTCAATTGGTGTTCCTCCTCAGGATAAAGGTTATACTAATGAACCTACACAAACGATTATTGGAGATAATAATTTATTCCGAGAAGGTGTAACAATTCATAGAGCAACAACTAAGGAAGAACATAAAACTGTTGTTGGAAGTAATGCTTACTTTATGGCAGCAGTTCATATCGCTCATGATTGTGTCATTGGTGACAATGTAACTTTGGCCAATGGAACAATGTGTGCCGGCCATGTTAAAGTTGGTGATTATGTTCAAATGGGTGGAGCTTGTGGTGTAACTCCTTTCTGTACCGTTGGTAAAGGAGCATTTATTGGTGCTGCAAGTGCAATCGATAAAGATGTTCCTCACTATGTTACTGCTTTTGGAAACAGAATCAGGCTTAAAGGTGTAAATATAATTGGTCTTAAAAGAAGAGGCTTTTCTAAAGATGATATTACAACATTCTTAGATTTTTATAGAATGATGGAGGCTTCAGCTCTTTCTCCAAAAGCTTTTGTTGAGCATCCAGAATTAATGGAAGAGTATCAAGGCAATACAATTGTAGAAGAAGTATCTTCATTTATTAAGAGTAGTGAAATAGGTTTAGCTCCATTTATGAGTTACTAATTAGGATAAAGTTATGAGTAAGATTAAAGTTGCAGTTTTAGGATACGGTCACCTTGGTAAATGGCATTGTCAAAAGGCAGATGGATTAGAACAAGCTGAGCTGGTCGCAATTGTTGAACCATTTGAAGACAATCAAAAGGTTGCGAAGCAAAATCATCCAAATGCAAAAATTGTAAATGATATTAAAGATATTATTAATGAGATTGATGCGGCTGTTATCGTAACACCTACTTCAACTCATTTTGAGTTAACACAGTACTTATTAGAACAAGATAAACATGTATTTTGTGAAAAACCACTGTGTTCAACTTTTCAAGAAGTGCAGGATTTAAAAACTTACTTAAAAGAGGATAAGGTTCTCCAGGTAGGACATAGTGAAAGATGCCACAAGGCATGGAGTGATCTTTCTGATGAACTCTCAAACATTGGTTCACATTTTTCAATAGACTTAAACCGCGTTGCTTCTTTTAAAGGAAGAGCAACAGATGTTGATGTTGTACAAGACCTAATGATTCATGACCTAGACCTTGTTATGTTCTTATTTAATAAAAAACCAAATCGTTTAAAGGCCTTTGGCCATAAAGTGAGAACTGGGAAGTGGGATCATGCTACATGTATTTTAGAATATGAAGATGGGTCTTACGCTAGTATTAGCTCTGGAAGAAATCATGTAAAAGAAATTAGAGACCTAGAAGTGATGCATGATAATGGTTGTATCTATGTAGACCTTTTCAGAAATACATACTCAGTAGCTACTTCATCGCAGTTTGAAGATGGAACTTACGTTAAAGAGTTTGAGTATGAGAAGAGAGATCATCTTTTGATTGAACATAATAACTTTTACAATGCTATTCTTGGAAAAGAAGAGGCGATGGTTAATTATAATGATGGAGCTCAGATTGTTTATTTAATTGATAAGGTTATCGAGAGTCTGAATAAAAAAGACTATGTTGAGCTAGACCTATAGTAATGAAACAAAGCTGCCTTATAATTGCAGGTGAAAAGTCAGGAGAAGATCACTCGATGACATTTTTACCAGAAATCCAAGCACAAAATCCAGATATTGAATTCTTTGGAGTAGGTGGAGATAAACTTCGCGCCCAAGGTGTAGAACTTCTTTATACGACAACAGATTTTTCAAGTGTGGGGATAACAGAGGTTTTGGGGAAACTTCGATTTTACTTCAAAGCAATGGATCATATTGTAGGTGAAGTAATAAAAAGAAATTGTAAAACAGCGATTTTAGTCGACTTTCAAGGTTTTAATTTGAAGTTATCTAAAAAACTGAAAAAGATGGATGTAAATGTTCTATATTATGTTGCTCCTCAGGCATGGGTATGGAAACCATGGCGTGCAAAGGCCTTAGAGGAATCAGTCCATACATTATTTACGATTTTACCTTTTGAAAAGAAATGGTTTCAAGACAGAGGTGTCAAAAATGTCAAGGGTGTTATTCACCCTTTAATGATTGAATACAAAGAACAATTAACTCAAACCAGACATAGAGAATTTTCAGACTTCAAAGAAAGAAAAATAAGGCTTCTAATGCTTCCTGGGAGTAGGAAGTCAGAAGTGGGACCACTTTACCCCATTTTCCATAGGGCTAAAGATATTCTTTTAGAAGAAGGCTTTGAAATTGAAGTTGGTCTGGTTAAAGTAGAAACGATTGATCAATCTTTATATAAGTCTGAGGAATGGAAAGTTGATAAGACATGGACTGCTGAGCAATTAGTTGAAGCTTTTAACTGGGCAGATGTATGTTTTGCAGCAAGTGGAACAGTTACTTTGGCCACAGGACTATTTGAGCTTCCAACAGTTGTCGCCTATAAACTTTCTATGGTGAATGAATTTATCTTAAAGATGTTAATTCCTTATGATGGACCAGCTTCTTTAACAAATATTATTCATAATGAGATGATCTATCCGGAACTACTGCAATATGAAGCGGATCGCTATAACCTAGCAAAACACGCAAGAAGTTGGTTAACAGACGAAAAATACTATAACGAAACAATATCAAAACTTAAAAATACAAAGAATCTCCTCAGTGGAGATGATTTTTCTGTACCAGAGTATATGGGCAATGTGATAAAGTCTTAATATGGGAATATTGGAATCAAAAATTGTAGAGAACGCAGTATTAAAGCCCACTTCACTTTTGTGGGGGGCGCTTTATCGTATTCGTAGGTCTTTCTATGAATATGGTATTCTTAAGAAAGATTATTTCAAAGTTCCTATTATCTCTATTGGTAATGTGACTTTTGGAGGGACTGGAAAGACTCCCATGATTATTTGGTTAACAAATAGAATGGAAGAGTTTGGTCTTGTACCAGCTGTTTTAACTCGTGGTTATAAAGGGGAGTTAGAACATAAGTCTGGAATCATTAAAGGTGGTCAAAGATTTAGGTCAAACCCAAAGCAATTTGGTGATGAGCCACTTCTTATCTCAAGAAAGATGAAAAAAGGCGCCGTTATCGTTGGTAAGCGCAGAGCTGAAAATCTTAAAAAGTATTTCTATGATGTTGAGCCTGATGTTGTTCTTTTAGATGATGGTTTTCAACATATTCAGCTTTATCGTTCATTTAATATTGTTCTTTTTGATGCTTCTTTAC
>CAXGOD010000005.1:0-15872 GCA_964011245.1 uncultured Bacteriovoracaceae bacterium
GACGTTCATGGTTGTAAACATAGAGATTGATTCTGATAAGTTATCTACAATAATAGATAAATACTTAGATGGTAAAGATTCTAAGTTCATAAAAGACTTAATTTCTTTAGAAAAAAACTATTATTCTAAAGGGACTATTATTAAAATCGCTGATGCAAACTTTCTTGGAGTACTTGCTAAACAGTTTATTGATGAAGTCATCCCCAATACAAAAGTTCTTTGCCCCCCATATGATACAAGTTTGGAGTTAGGAAAAAAAACATTACTTAAAAGCTTAGTCCCTGGGAAATGTTTTATTTCACTTGGTGAATTGAATGTTAAGGTTCAAGTAAATGGGCTTGGTGGAAGAAATACACATTTTGTTTTAAGTATGGCATATGATCTCTTCTATTTAAATAAGCTTAGACTCTCCCCTGAAGAATTAAAAAAAATCTTTATACTAAGTGTTGGAACAGATGGAAGTGATGGTCCAACAGACGCAGCAGGCGCATTCTTCTCATATAATGAATTTCAAAAATGTTCTGCCAAAGAGATTTGTGAAGAAATAACTAAGTTTGAAAGCTATCATTTCTTCAAAAGGCTAGGCACCTTAATTAAAACAGGACCTACCGGTACAAATCTTATGGACTTAAGAGTTATTTGCATATGATTTGTCTACTAACTAAAACCTAATAGGTAGTATATAATGATTTAAAAGGAGATTACTATGAAACTATTTTTAATTTTATCATTATTGTCATTCAATATTTTTGCGCAAGACCTTATGAAAAGTTCTGGAGGAAAAATTAGTCTCAAAGACTTTAAAGGTAAGCCTATTTTGGTTGTTAATATTGCAACTCAGTGTGGATACACAAAGCAACTTGAAAACCTACAAAAGCTCCACAAAAAATACGAAAGTAAAGGTTTAGTAGTTATTGGCGTTCCCTCTAATGACTTTGGGGGGCAAACACCTGAAAGTGACATAGAGGTTAAAAAGTTCTGTAAGCTCAACTATGGTGCAACATACACTATTGCAAAAAAAACGACCGTTAAAGGGAAGAAAAAAGATTCATTTTTCCAAAGCTTAATTGATCAAGATGGTGGAAAAGAAATCAGTTGGAACTTTGAAAAGTTCTTATTAGGCAAAGATGGAAAGCTTTTAAAAAGGTTTAGATCAAGTGTAAAACCTGACTCAAAAGAGATAACTTCAGAAATAGAAAAGATGTTATAAGATATGTTAAATAATCTAAGTAGTGTGATATTTGATCTAGATGGAACAATAGTTGATTCAAAATTAAACTTCTCTCTAATGAAAGAAGAAATTGGTATGCCTCAAGATGAATCAATTCTTGAATATCTCGACACAATAGATGACAAAAAATTCTTAACGAAAGCCTTTGAGATAATTCACAAGCATGAGCTCGAAGGAGCTCACCAATCAACTTTGATTAGAGACTTTCAAAATTTCTATGATTTCCTAAAAGAAAAAGCTATACCTATAGGAGTTCTTACAAGAAACTCAAAAGAGATCACCGATTTAACGATTTCAAAACATAATTTACACATTGATAAAGTCCTTACCCGTGATTGTTGCAAAGCAAAGCCTGATCCGGAAGGTCTTTATATCATCCTAGAAGACTTTAAAACACCTAAGGAGAACTCTATCTATATCGGAGACTTCTTATTTGATCTACAAACTGCTAAGAATGCAGGTATCAGCAGTGGGCTTATTTTAAATGATAAGAATTCTGTCTTTAAGAATCAAGCCAGTATTAGTTTTGAGTTTTATAATGAATTAAAAAAATTCTTTTAAAATACTGATTCATTGGCCTTTTGCTCAAAAGATCTCTCCCACACATTTATGAATTTTTCAGCTGACTCTTCTAACGTTGATACATCTGTTCCAAGGTTTTTTAAATCTTTTAGTATCTCTGGAATCTGACTTACACGCCCAAGGCCTGTGAAGTCATAATTAGTTCCTAGTCCTTTTACTTTTTGTCCTGCACAGTAATCTTTATCCATTTTTGAAAAGCGAGGTCTTGTTTGTGGAATAAAGCCGTTAAAATCACTTCCAAATGCCATATTAATCCCAAGATCATTTCCCCATTTTAATAAGTGAGCTACAGATAAGGAGCTTCCATCACAATTATTCTGAATTGACTTATCCACTTGATGAGTACCAAAAGTTATTGTTCTTATTCCAAAAACCCCACCTAGTTCCTTCATTTTAAGTAACATCTCTTTGGAAGTGGATTTTTCAAAACGCCCGAGTCCACCCTTCATAGCATCTCTAAAGTGTCCATGTGAAAAGTAAAAAGGATATTTTTTAGCAGCTACAATTTTATAAACATCTTCCATCGTTCTTGTAGACATATGAGCAAAATCGATAATCATTCCTTGATCCATCATTTGCTGAATAACTTTGGCGCCTTTATCTGTAAGTCCTTTTTTATTTAAAACAACCTTTCTAACGCCCCATGGAGTTTTATATTCAACTTCCTCAGAATCAAAACCTTGCATCTTACTGTATCTCATCCAGTTTCTAAGATAATGTCCAAGTTTTAGAGGTGGTTTGTGAATCGCCGCGCCGGCAAGAGTATTATCAAATTGATGAACGATTTGCATAGTTCTAACACCATGATCCCAATACTCCTTAAAGTCTATTTCCCAGTCTTTCCTATCAAAGCCGTTACTAGACTCAATTGAAAAGATGATAGCGAGCTTTCCTTCATTGATAATTCTTCTCGTGTCCTGTGGAGTTAAAGCAAGTTCAACCCAGTCTTCTGAGTCTATAAACTTCTTAGCATCTTTTAATTGCCTTAAAAGATTTGGTTTATCTTCACATGTATCAAAGTTTTTTCTTGATTCAGGTAGTAAACGACAAAGAAGATATGAGTGCACAGCAGACATAACCATAAGCTTATATCCTTCCCCTCTAGCTTTTTTTAAATCCTTTTTCCAAACTTGTTGGTGAGCTAAATCATTCCACATTGGAAAAGGTTCATTTTTTGGAACACAATGCCCACGAAATAGGAATGTGCTAATATAGGGATCAACTTGATTAAAAATACCTTTAAGCCAAGGCCATTTTTGCTCCCCCTTACAGTGAGTGAACATATCTTCGTACTTATCCTTTGCAGGATCCCCTAAAAACCACCCGCCAGCAAAAGCCTGGTTGGCAAACATATGAACATGTAAGTCAGCGAGTCCCGATACTTTTTGAGCATAGGAATTATTAAAAGAAAGAACTAAGAGTAATAGGATTATTTTTTTCATAGAAATCAGTATATAAGAGACCAAGAGCATTATGCAATATAAGTCACTTAGCTTTTCCAATACCCGAGTATTCCTCTTTTTACATTAACATTTCGTATCCCTTTATCTAGCATTTAAAAAAGGAATCATTATGAAAAATATACTAATAGCCCTTACATTACTAACTTCATCTTTTGCCTACTCAAATCCAAGAGTTGATAGAGACATAGATGCAAAGAAGCAACTTAAGGATTTAAACTTTTTTTATAAAGGTCGTGGAATGGTTATCTCCCCTGATATGGTAAAGATTTATGAGGCTCTACGAAAAAGAGGAATAGGTGTTGGTGAAACAGGTGCCCTTAATAAGCGTTGGGGATTAGTTCTTAAAGATAAAGAAATTAAAGGTTTTTATAATAAACCTTATAAAAACATGGCCATGGGTGTATTAGGCTGTGTTGCCTGTCATAGTGGAAAAGCTGCAGGAGAATATATTATAGGCCTTGGAAATAAGAATATTGATGTTGGGCAAATAGGAAAAGATGCTTATCTAGCAGAACTTGTTTGGGGATCTGCACCACGACCTAATAAACCAGAATTTAGAGAGATTCATAAAAGAGCACTTAAGTTCACAACAATATTAAAAAACGATAAAATTAATAATTTAACTCAAGGACTTGTTCCTACAAGCCAGATAAAAAGTTGGTTCTATGAACAGGCAAATCTTCCAATGCCTATGGATACTTTTGGTCGAGGCCAAGTAAAGGTTCCACATCTTTGGGGATATGCTGAAAAAAGAAAAAGTGGATCATTTTGGGATGGATTTGCTGATGGAGTGTTGCCTGGTTGGGCCATTGCTGTTGAGTTAAGAGGTGGTCAATCTCCAGAAAACGCTAGAGAGTATCTTAATAAGGTCCATCATGCAGAAGACATTTTAGGAGATCTTCTTCCTCCAAAGTATCCTTTTAAAGTTAATACGATTAGTGCAAATCGCGGAAAAAAACTATTCAACCAAACTTGCTTTAAATGTCATGGAACCTATGAAAGAGATGATCATGGGACTCCTATATACAAAGCAACGAAGTTTATTCCTTGGAAGTTTGTTAAAACAGATCCTGAAAGATTAGACTTTGTTACCGATGAGTTTCTTGCTCTTGTAGATAAAGGTCCTTTAAACGATATTATGAAGTACAAAAAAAGAAAAGATAGACGCGGCTATGTAGCCCCTAGACTTTGGGGAGTTTGGTCTCGTTTTCCATACTTACATAATGGATCAGTTCCAACGCTTATGGATCTGTTAAATGAATCCTCTAAAAGACCAAAAGTATTTAGTCTACAACTTGCTGGCGAAAAGCACAGATACGACGAAGAGAATTTTGGACTAAAGATTAACAGAGATACAAAATCTAAATCTTATAAAAAGTTGGCAAGACAAGCTCGTCGTGGCAAGCGAAGTGTGTACTCTACAGACAGAGTTGGACACTTAAACTCGGGGCACGAATTTGGATTTTATAAGAAACTTACAATTCAAAATAAAAAAGATCTTATTGAGTACCTAAAAACACTTTAAAACTTAGGTACTCTTTTTGTTCTAAGGAATTGTATAACCAATACCAAACGATAATGTTTTATAGCTAATATCATATTTAGCTGTTCTAATTTGGTTACCATATCCATGCTTTAATTTTGCACAAGAATAGTTACTATCTACAAAGAAATGAAATTCTTTGTTTTTATCAAAATTAAACAGCGGAGGATACTCAGTAGCCTCATAAATCGACTCATCTACTTGGTTTAACTGAACTATTAAGATCTTACTAATTATATTAATATTTTCTTAACATGCTGTGCTGTAATCTATTTACGGAATAAACTATGACAAAGAAATTAGAAAGTTTAAAAGGTGATTTATATAGTAAAGCAGAAGAAATCTACTTTGCTGAAGGCATGGACGTTCAACGTGCTTTAGTTAAATTGACAGAATTAATCTTAAAAGATTTATCAATACATGAAGACAATGCTAAGAAGCTTGGCCTAACGATCATGAAAAAAATATCGAAAAAATTTAACTAATTAGATTTTTTTTTAGGCTGACTTGAAATCCCTCTTGATTTTTTACCATAATTTGAAATTAGATCTGCATACTTTTGAACAGATTTTTGATCATAGAGGTTACGACCTACAATCACTCTTAATTTTTCTAACGATTGATATACAAACTGCCTAGTAAAACGTTTAACGAGCCAGTTTGGTAACATTCCTTCAGGACTCGTATAGAAGATTCCTGAAACAATTGTTTTTCTTCTCTTATCCACTGACCTTAAACGAACTTCACCGAACAACATTTTCGCTCTAACAAAGCTTTTATTTTTTTCAGGGAATCGCTCACTTGAAAATACTTTTACTATAATTTCATCTTTTGTTTCATTTACAGATGCGACCGACTCTAAAACCGTCGTTCTATTTGAAACAATAAATGGCATCTTAACTTGAAAGTACTCTACTTTATGATAATCGCTGGACTGCTCAACAATATTAATTACTTTTACTGCTGGTAACCAATTCTTCTTACCTTGAGTGTCCGCCATCACCGTTACAACATTCTCAATAGGATGATTAATGATGATATGTCCTTTCAAGGGAACAGCTCCATCAGCACGAACATCTCCTTCGTAAATAACAATGTCTTCTTGATCTTTAGTTTTTTCCCATGAAGTCTTTCTTGGCTCATTAAGAGTAGAGACTTGGGCATATGAAAGCGATGATACGATAAGGCATATCAAAACAGCTATAAATGGAAAACCTCGTCGTAACACAACTTAATCCTTCCATCCTAATTATCCCGAGTATTATTATAAGGGATAACCAGTGGAATCTATAAGTCACTGAAAATGCGAGGTTGTAGCTATGAATGATTGTTTTTTTCTATGGAGAATCGACTGTTAACAGAGGCAGTATTGAAATTTTAGATACTTAGCTGCTTGTAAATATTGATTTTAAGAGATTGTTAGAAGTATTTAATAAACATAACTAATATTGAGACCATAGGCCTGTGACTTTGTGATTGTTGGATAGACCTCTCCATTATCAAGAACATTGACTGGTTCCTCAGATTTCATATCTCCTTGAGAGTAAAAAGCTGAGTATGTCAGCCCCTTGCTGCTTCCAAAACTAAAGTTAAAAGTTGTGTCTGTTCTAGTATCAGTTTTACCTAATTCATCATAGAGAAGCTTTGCCGATATAACATCTTCAAGATCATAGAAATTCCCTGATATTTCTCTATAGCGAACACCAACTGCAAACCATTTTAATTTCGTTTCGGCGACTAAAGTAAAACGACTAGACTTAGGTTGTGCATCAACATCCCAAGGGAAGTCAGCTCCTTTAGTTAGTTTTTGAGAGGTTATTTGTTCCTGGCTTGCCTCTATATGCAGTATAGCTGTTGAATAACCAACCCCAACTCCATGGCCCTTAGTCTCTGTTGATATGGGATGATTTTCTGTAGAGCCTTTTACACCATCTGTTGGATTATAATATGAAAAATCGACACTCCCTTTGGATTCTTGAGAAAAGTAAAAAGCTCCAATTGTTACATTTCCAAACCTAAAAGCTGTTCCAAGTTTCATCACATCATAGTTAATTTTCCAATCATGATCATGAATAACAATATTTGGGATTTCATCTGCTTCTAAATAAAAGTGATAATCATAACTTGCTTTACCTAACATAAGGCCTAAAAAGGAAGTATCAATAATCCCGGCCATATATGTAGAGTTCGCTGTTGTTGTACTATCTATTTTTCCAGTTAGATCTTCAAAACTTTGAGTAAGTTCCCCTTCCGACTTATCAAAAAGCGCCTCTACAGTTAATCCTCCACCTTTTCCTGCTCTAAAAAAAGATTTTTTATCTAATTTAAGATCATATTGAATTCCATCTTGAATTCCGCCAGTAAGCACATCTTGATGTCTATCAACCTCTTCCTGACTAGCATCAACTGCAAGAAAACCTTGACGTCTTAAATGAGTAATACCGGGATTAATTGATTTCATACTTGGAAAAAAAGATGCATCTGCAATTTGAGAGAACACTGTTTTTGAAGAAAGTATTAGTGTGATCAATAATATATATTTCATAATTACTTTACCGGCTTAGCTAGAACCGACTTTCCATAGTCTTGAGTTTTAAGACCACTGCCCCCACTTACACCTTTTTCTTTTTCAAGTTGTTTGATTCGTTTTTCAAGTTTTAAAAGCTTTAACTCCATCTCATCACTCGCTAATGCTGAGAAAGAAAAGATAAAAACTATAAGTGTAATTAGTTTGAGCATAAACCTCTCTCCTATTAGTTAAATTATAACATAGCAGAGCTTATTAACTCTACGCAAAATAGCTTTTTGCGGGGCAACATTGTAAAAAGAATGCTATAATCGAGCAAAAACAAATGGAACTAGTATGGCAATATACCTAACCGGTGGCGGTGACCAAGAAAACTTTAAAGAACTCGATAAACACTTTATCGATACTCTTCCTAAAAAGGCAAAAATCCTTATTCTTCCTCAAGCCTGCGAGGAAAGTGAGTATGATAATGTCCTAGAAAGAATTGAACACGACTTTGAAAGTAACAAGATTGAATCCTTTGAGCTTGCAATAAGCCCTGAGGCCATGGACTGGGAAACACTAAACTCATATGACGCTTTAATGATTGAGGGTGGAAATACTTTTCAATTGATAAAAGCAATAAGAGAAACTTCATTCTTTGCACTGCTAAAAAAGTATGCAATGGATACAGACAAAAGTGTCTATGCTGATAGTGCGGGGGCCATTCTTCTTGGTAGTGATGTTAAGACGGCTTTTTTAGGAGAAGATGGAGACGAAGATCATCATAAACTCCAAGACTACAGAGGACTGGATATTATAGAACCATGGACTATTCATGCTCACTATGAACCAGAAGACTTAGAACAATTAGAAAACCTACTTTACGATTCGGGTAATCCTATTATCGCACTGGCCGAGCCAGCTGGTGTATTAATCGAAGAAGGCAAGATCATTTCTTTGGGTTATGCTCCTGTAGAACTTATAACTTTTTCTGGTAAGGAAACTTTAAAATTTGATGAACAACTGATGTATTAAATAACTATGATACTTTTGGAAATGTTAAAATAAATTGTGTGTTTTTAGATTTTTCATTAAAAATCATATTCCCATTATGAGAGTGCATTATACCTAAACTTATAGACAATCCAAGTCCTGTTCCCTTTCCAATTTCTTTAGTCGTAAAAAAAGGATTAAAAATATTATTTACAATTTCTTTAGACATTTTTTCACCGCTGTCAGTAAACTTAATTATTGTTTCCGATGGTGTCTCTTCAGCTGAGATATCAATCCACTTTTCATCACAGTTTAAAGCTGCATCATAAGAATTATTTAATACATTCATTAAAACCTGTGATATTTGTATTAGATCAGCAAAAATAATTAAGCCTGAATCAATTGAAGTTCTAATATCTATACCCTTTGCATTAAAGTGTCCTTCACAAAGCTCCATCGTTTCATTAACAATATTTTTTAGGTTTATATTTTCTTTGTTTTCACCATCACTATCTCGTGAAAACTTTTTTAATCCCTTAATGATTTTCGTTATATTAGTAACGGTTTCATCTATTTTTTTAATTCGAACCTCTAGGTCTTCTTTCGAAAGTGAGTCTTTTCTACTTTTACTCAAAATCAAATTCAAGATGCCCCTTAATTCCTGAACATACCTTTTCATTAAATTTTTTAAATTTTTCTCTATGTGATTCTTCGATAATTTCATAAACGTTAGCAAGAAGAACACTTTCTAAGTCCTCAGCTCCAATTAGTTTTAGACCTTGAGGATTCATATTTAGTAATTCTCCTTTCTTATTAATTATTTTTAAACATGAAGGAGTATTTTGAATTATTTTATCAATATCATCAGCATGTTTACCAACTAATTTTTCAACTTTATTTTCCATCTATTCTACCTTTAATTGCTCTCAGTATTTGCTCTTTCATTGAAGTATCAGCTTCTTTCCATATCTTCTTTTCTACTTTTCTCATATTACAAGTTTGGCACTGATTAAAAAGTCCTTCATAATTACAAATAGACATACAGGGAGAATCATATGTCCCCTTTGCTTTTTGCTTTTCAACAAACTCAGGTTTTAATTTTTTCTCATCACCAGTTTTCATTACTTTAATTCTCTTGCTCGCCACCAACCATCTCTTGTCCATAGGCAAAATCCATTCCACTTTGTTCCATCACAATTTGATTCTTTAATTCTAAAATGTGGCCATGCTTTACAAACTGGCTTCCCAGAATTCCAGCCCACATGTTCTCGTGGCCATGAACAAGCATTACCTATGCTTCTACCCTTAAACCATGTTCCTTCGTCTAAGAGACACCACTTATTGGTAGAATCAATAACTCCATCTTTACTAAAACAATTTGCGACACTTATATTAAAGTTAGGCCATGCTTTACACATAGATTTCCCATTATGATCTCCGAGATAATCTCTTATGCCTGGACATAAAGCATCTGTATTATCAGTAATAGGTTTTATGCATTTTTCAGGTGGATCTCCCGCTTTACATTTACGATAGACCTTAACATAATCAATAATATGCTCTTGCTTTTGAAAGTTTGTTCGACTTGGCTTATCGTCACCTTCTGCGTCGTAAATAGTTGTATTTAATATCCAATAAAAGGGACCTTTAGGAACTTCCATTGGGATCCCCCCCCTAGGTGTATTCTTATTTTTAATAATATCGCCATGGTTAACTTGACCTATATAATGGCCATCAACAATAAAGCGAACTTTATTAGCATCCCATTCGACTGTATAAGTATGAAACTCGTTAAAGAAGATTTTTTTTCTTTCTTCAAGAGTTTTTCCTGGATAAAATTCAGACTTAGCCTTCCATCGAAAGCCTTTTGAAGTTTTGATTTTTTGTTCACAATTTCCAGAATGCAAAGTACCTGAAACGCGCTCTTCAGATTTAACCCAAGACTCCATAATATCGATTTCACCGTTATAGGGCCATCCACAGCCTTCATCGTCAGCATGTTGTGGTAGTAACCAATGAGCAGGCCATGCACCAGGACCATGATTTAGTTTTGCTCTAACTTCAAAACGCCCAAATTCTTGAACAAAGCCAGGAAACTTTCCACCAGCATTTGGTCTCGACTCGACAGCTCCACTGATTATTGGACATTGAATTGTATAGTTATCATAGTTACCAATTCGAGGATCTTTAAATTTATTCTTACAGTTTATTTCAGAATAAAAACTTTTTTCTGCGTTTAAGTACAACTTACCATTTTGAACCTTAATCATAGTTGGATGAAAAGAGTTAATTCCATCTCCCTCTGGTTGATCAAAGTCCATATAATTATAATAGTGATAAGCCGCCCAATTGCATTTATTCAAATTCGCGAGCTCTGTACTAAACTCTGGACATTCAGCAGCATGCCACCAGTTAAGCATGCAATAAGGGGTCTTTGTAAAACATGCAGGATCGGCGCCTCCGGCGACAGCTGTTGCCGCATCATCAAAATTATCCTCCATCGTAAGAATCCAACCATCTGGAGATGTTGTTGACTTAGGTGTAATATTCGTAATAAGAACTACTCCGTCTTCAGTTGTATCTATATCATTCTTAACAATTCTAGGATATTTGCTGTTACTTGAAGTACCAACTTCTGAAGTTGATGAAGAGGAAAGGCCACTACTACCTCCACAAGAAATAATTAAAAGTGACGATAATATTATAGTTAGATTTTTCATAGCTAACTATTCGGATTTTAACAAATCTTCTTTAATAAATGAAACTAAAAACAAAGTAAAATAGTCCGATAAGAAGGATATGAATTCCCAAATCACAAAAACTACAAATCAACTTAATAGGATTGCTCAAAAGGCCTTTGAGAAACCTCATAGTAAGCGACTAATTTGGGATATACTGGAAAAAAACATATCTTCCTTAAATTTTAAATCTTTCTTTTTACCTGAAACTCTTTCAATCGGATATAAAACAGATTTATATAAAGATTTTAGTGAAGAAGAGAAAGATCATATTAAAACTTTCTCCACTGTTTTAAAATAGATCGCTAAGCACTATCAGTTAGATACAAATCATCTGAAAAATAAAACTCTTCATCTATTCTCGGGAAATATCTTTTTGTTAAATATGGTGATTAAGTTTTTTGGTTCAGACTATGCTTTGACCTATTTTCTTTCTCGTGGATTTTTCAATCACATGGGAAAGGCGTTTGAGAGTGAGGTCTTACATGCAACAAGTGAAAATGATCCTATTCATCAACTCTCAAAAATGCATATTATAGACGAAAATAAACATACAGCGATTTCCAATCTCTTTTCGAAATGCATGAGTAGTTACCTTCCAAAAAGGTTCATGGAGAAATAACCAATGCACTCTATTCTAATTTTCAAGATATCGTAGTCAAAAGTAGTTTTTCTGAATCATATACTAAGAAAATTGAATTTAATCTTGCTTGGAGTCTATTATCAAAATGTCATCTCTTTAAAGACTATGATCAAGAACATTTGAAGGAGTTTTGTCATGAACACTATAATCAAATAACAGGCATTGAAGAAGTCAAAAATTTATCAATACCTAAGAAGAATATAAATATGCTTGAAGGAGCTGAACTTTCAAGCGCTGACAAACAACGCTGGAAGGAAACCATGGAGAAACACGCAGAACACATCATATTCTTCCCTTCAAGTACTTGATTATTTGTTAGAATAGGTCTTTTTTACCGAGAAAATATGATAATATCGCTTCCAATGCATCAATTCTGAAGATATTATTCAGGTATTGAGGAGATAATAATGGAAGCTATCGGTAAAATGAGGCCTTTGAGCAAAGATTTCTTTTTTGAAAAATCTGACATGGTTCACCCAATAACAAGAGTAATTAAGGCACTAACTATAGTGGCCCTATTTACTATGTACTTTCTGATTACTCTACCTTTTTATCCAGCTCTTAAGCTTTTTCCAGTTTGGACTAGAAAATATGTCATCAGTCCTTTTCTAATGTATTTTTGTAAAACCTTATTAAAAGTTCTTGGTATAAAGATAACAACATCAGGAAATTTTGAAATGAAAGATGGGACAGTGGTCGTCTCTAACCACTTAGGCTATATTGATATGGTAATCCTTTGGTCTGTTGTTCCCGGATGTTTTATCAGTACTGTTGAAGTTCAACAAATGCCACTTTTTGGAAAGATGGCCGCACTTGCTGGTTCTGTATTTATCGAAAGAAGAAGTATTAAGAATCTTCCTGCTGAAGTAAAAAAAGTTGAAGATCATGTTGCGAAAGGTATTAATATGATTTTCTTTCCTGAAGGTATGTGCACAGATGGTACAGAGCTTCTAACGTTCAAAAAACCATTTTTTAAAGCCGCAACAAGAAATCATTCTGATATCCTTACAATGGTTATGAATGTCCATACTGTTTCTGGAAAACCTATTACAAAAAACAATGTTTACAAAGTTCTATGGTACAGACAAAAAAGAATCATTTTCCATATTTGGGACTTTCTTTCTTTAAGAAGTGTTGAAGTAAATATTGACGGGGCTCTACTTACTGCGGATCAGTATTTAAGAAACCCTAAGGTTCATGTAGCCGAACAAACATATGATTTTATGGAAAAGAGAGTTAAGTATATAAAATAAAAACTTGATAAGGTTTACTCTAGAGAAGTTATTTGGAATGTGGCCTTATTTAAATCTTCTTGGTTAAGCCAATAACCTAAAACCTTAAGCTTTTTCTTAGAGTCATTTTTAAATGTACATTCTCTTTTAATTTTCTCTCCATCAATAATCTCTTCACAATAACACTTATGATGTTAAGACCAAAACTTCTCATCAGCAATATATTCATGTCGAATATCATTTATACTATTTGTGTAAGCGTGACTATATGTCTATGAATATTCTGATGCCATTTGTACTTTAGATTTTTAAGTTTATGAGATAGACCCATCCATAAAGCACTAGTTAGTTCTACATCTTTAGAGTCAGAATCTTTAATTTTATGATAATCATATAGTTGAGCACCTGCATAAGCATAGCAACTACCATCAGGTCCCTGATCATAAATAGGAATTTGTTCTAGAGGACTATTCTCTTCAGTATAAAGATTAACTTCTTCGCAATTAGCAAAGCTCAGTGAGCTATAAAAAAATGTCATAATAAGAGCTATTTTTATTAATAATAGATTACCATTTAGCAATTTTGCACAGTAGAAGGAAATTTATATCTAAAGTGTTACAGGAAATCTAAGATATTCTTAATATTATCAACAGTTTGATAATTATAACCCTTAACACAGTCAACCTTCTCATGCTCCCATGTAGTGTGAAAAGGAACATGTATTGCTTGAGCGCCAATATCTAGTAAAGGCAAGATATCAGATTTTAAAGAGTTTCCTACCATTAGAAACTCAGTGGTATTAACCTTTAAGTGATCAAGGAGATCTTGATAGTTTTTTGGTTTTTTCTCACTAACGACCTCAACATGATGAAAGTATTTTACAAGGCCAGACTTTTCTAACTTTCTTTCTTGATCAAGAAGATCTCCCTTAGTGATTAGTAAAATTCTGAAATTTGGATTTAATCTTTGTAAAACCTCTTCTACACCAGGTAATAGATCAACGGGTTTATTAAGCATTTCTTTACCTATATTAAGAATAGTATTTACTTGCTCTGGGCTTATATTGTTACTTGTAATTTCATTTGCACACTCCATCATAGAAAGAATAAACCCCTTTATTCCATAACCATAAATTGGAAGGTTCTGAACTTCTGTTTTCATGATTTCATGAGTGAGTTTATTTTCTGTTTCATAATTAGAAAATAACATCGCAAATTTTTGTTCGGCTTCTCTAAAAAAGTTTTCATTGATCCAAAGGGTATCATCCGCATCAAACCCTATAACGTTTATGTTAGAATAATCAATTGTACTCATTCAATATCCTTATTTTACTATATGCTTAAGAGCGTAAGTAATGATAAATCCTGTTTTTAAAGACCACAGTATTGTTCTTATCCAATTAGTCTTTACAAGCCTATCAATAGCTTCAGTAGACTTCCCTTTGCTTAAAATTTTATGACAAGGAACACTTAAAGTGAAGGTCGCTAGCCAAATCAATATAACAGCAGTAAAATTTAAAACTAATAAAGTATTATTCTGCTCAAAAAGTATGATAAACGCTGATACAAGTTCGACTATCATTAAAGGCAAAACTATTAATGAAATTGAAAATGTATGATGTGCCTCAAAGCTTACAAAATGACTTTTTTCTACAAAATGAAAAGAAGGATAGTGAACAAGCTGAACAGTCCAAATAAGTCCTAGTAAAACTAGTGAGACAAAGACATGAATAAAAAGAAAGGTAAAAAACATGCAATATCCTTTCACAGTTTATATTTAGAGAGCTAAAATATATCATTATGGATAACCCAAGTGAAGTAAAAAACATTCTCCCCTGTGATGGAAAAGTCTTATACTTTCCAGACTTTCTTAAAGAAGATTATCTAGAGCAATTGATTCAGCAGGTTGAGTGGCAAAGCACGACTATAAAGATGTTTGGAAAAGAAATCCTAGAACCACGTCTAACAGCTTGGTATGCTGGTTTAACCGTTAAGTACACTTACTCCAATTCTACTCGAACTCCCACTCCATGGACACCACTCCTATTGGAGCTAAAAAAGAAAGTTGAAGAGAAATCTGGCCATAAATTCAATGGCCTTCTTTTAAACTACTATAGAGATGGAAGTGACTATATGGGCTGGCACAGTGACAATGAAAAGGAATTAGGCCTTGAACCAATTATAGCCTCCCTCTCTTTTGGAGAAGAAAGAAACTTTCAATTTAAACATAAAGAGAGAAATGATCTTCAAGTCATAACCATACAACCAAAAACAGGCTCTTTAATAATAATGAAAGGGTCGACCCAAGCAAATTGGAAACATAGAATATCAAAAACGAGTAAAATGATGGGTCCTAGAGTCAATTTAACCTTCAGATTTATAAGTGTTTAGTGATTCTTTAGCTAAGTGGCTTTATTGACCTAAGCTCCTCACTTACTTTTCTATATGGATAAGAGTGCTAAAGAGTTTGTCTAAATAGTTTAACTGAAAAAGTTACTTCATTTGATTTAATCTTAAACTGCTTAGGAACACTACAAAGCGCAGACTATAAACCTGAAAAAAGCTTAAGAGAGTTTAATAGCGATCAACTCCAACACTATTTTAATATTAAAAGTATTATAACTCCTTGGATTGCAAAATATTTTAATTCAGGTGATTATAAAGAAGATAAATAATGTTTATATTTTAGACATCGTATCGTTTTATCTATTAAGTTCGTCGCTAAGTAGTCGAAATAAAGGGAATTCCATTGTAATATTTGGCACAAAAGTTGCTTAATAAGTGAATATGAATAAACTAATTTACCTATATTTAGCAATACTTTCTATTAGCAGTTGCTTTGCTAAAGAGATAAGGCCAGAGAACTTCCTAGAACATATAGCGGGCAATTATTCAGTTGACCTCAATCAAGATAAAGAAATTAGCTTAATTGTGTGGAA
>CAXGOD010000006.1:0-15822 GCA_964011245.1 uncultured Bacteriovoracaceae bacterium
TATACCTAGCTGCTGCAGCTTGGGTCTCCATTCTTTCACCGAAGTACCCTTTTTTATCAATAAGTGGATAATTATTTGAGAATGTATAATCTTGAGCAAGATTTACAATTGAAGACTCAACAGAAGCTGGCCCATGGGGGTGTAGTGTTAAAACTAAACCAGTAAGTGATGAAACTTTCATTAACCCCTTACTTTGGTTTTTATAAAGTGTATAAAGAATACGTCTTTGACTTGGCTTTAATCCATCTTGCAAATAAGGAATTGCACGATCCATTAAAGTATAAATTTGATAAATTCGATACTCATCTTTAACAAGAGTCTCTAAGGGAACTGCATCCATTGAGTGATAATAAGTTTCTTGCATTTTCTATTACCTTCTTCTGCTTACTTTTTTCTTCGCCACTTTTTTCTTTGTGACTTTCTTTGTGACTTTCTTTGGAGTTACTTTTTTCTTCGCTACTGTTTTCCTAGCTGCTACCCTTGGTGCTTTTTTAGCAACTTTTCTTTTAGTTTTTCCAAGGTCAACATTTACATCATTATCATCAATAAGTAGGTCTTTACGAAGTTGAGTGTCTTTTCCAAAACAAGTATGAAGCATATGCTTTGCATCCGCTTCTTCTTCAATAACTATTTTTGTATATTCTTCGCGATTCAACACATACTTAAAGGCCTCTGGGCTCATTTCCCCAAGTCCTTTGTTTCTTTGAATCTCTTTGATTTTTACTGTTGATTTCTTTTTAATTTCTTCTAACTCAGAGTCACTCTCCGCATAGATTGGCTCTTTATCAGTAATAATTTCAAAAAGTGGTGCTTTTGCTATTTGAATACAGCCGTTAACAAAAAGTTCCGGCCAATACGTATAAAAGAAATTGGTTAAAAGTGTGTTGATATGCCCACCATCAACATCTGAATCTGCTAAAAATACAATTTTTGAATATCTAAGCTTTGCTAGGTCTACTTCTTGACCAATGACTAGACCGATACTGGCCATGATGTCTGAAAATTCTTGATTAGCCAAAACATCTTTGATTGTGGCCTGAGTTACATTCATAGGTTTTCCTTTTAATGCAATCCCGCCTTGATATAATTTATTTCTTGCTGATCGAAGACCACCAATTGCAGAGTCCCCTTCACATATGAATAATGTACATTTAGATCTATCTTTTCTCTCATTTGCATCAAGTAGTTTTTCAACTCTTTGCTTTTTCTGTTTACGACCGGCTTTTGAAGCATCTTTAAGAGCATCAAATCTTTGTCTTGATTTAGCTCTTTCGATAATATGGTCCAAGTAGTCTTTATTCTTACGAATAAATTTGGCCATATATTTATCCATAAAGTCTTCTATACCTTTATCAAGATCTTTATCACGAACTAACTTACGTTTTGTTTGTGATTCAAACCTTGGGTTTGGCATAATTATGCCAATAACGAATGAAATACCCGTTAAAATATCATTATCTGCCAAGGTGACTTTGTTTTTCTTTGCTTCTCTTTCTAGTTTAGATTTTAAATGATTAATAAAAAGTCTTTTAAATCTATCGTGGTGAAAACCACCATCAAAAGTAGGAGTAGAGTTAACAAAAGAGATAAATCTTTCTCTCTCGTCACTTCTTTTATCAACAACAACTGAAAGGCTCATATCAATTTGAGCTTTGTATTTAATTTTCTTAATATTAATTCCAGAAGTGATAAACTTATCCTCACCTATAAGCTGAGCATGGTTATCACTAATTCTTTGAGCAAGCTCAAAAAGACCTTTTTTGAAAAGGAAAGCTTCGCCATTAAATGTGAATTTTAATCCAGGATTATTATAAGCAAGGTCAATAATTCTCTTTCTCAATAGATCTTGATCAATAGTATTATTTTTATAAACTTCTTTTGCTAGTACAAGCTCAATCTTAACACCTGAGTGACCTTTAAAAGGTTTTGGACGTGTTTTATTAATCTTGTTTGCACCATCAATAAATGAATATGTTTGCTCTTTTTTAGAATTATGATGTTTTACAGTAACTTTAAATAAATCACTTGTTAAACATGTTGCTGCAGCTCCAAGTCCATTTTGTCCTAAGGTTCTAAACAGGAATCCTTTTGAATCTACCTCTTGATCCTTAAATTTAGATCCTGTTCTAAACTCGCTATAAACCATAGGTACTTTATTAAGTGGAAAACCAATTCCATTATCCTCAACAGTAACAGTCTTCCCATCTTTGGCCAAAGTGGTTTTAACTTCTGTTACATGTCCACGGTAGAACTCATCAATACAGTTATCTAAAATTTCTTCAATTGCCTTAGATTTTGCCTGATGAAATTGTACAGTTTTAAACTCTAATGAATTTTCTGTGTATAAGTAGGTATTAAGCTCTTCAACATCATTACTTCCAAATACCAGAGTAACTCTGTTACGACAGTGCCAACGCTGATCTTTGGCCTCAATTTCCGCTTCTTTTACCTTTTTTGCTCTACTTGCAGCTTTTTTTGCCATATGCAATATTCCCTTAGCAGTTACAATTTATCTATTTTCAATTATTTAGGTTAAGATTTCTAAAGGGCCGTGAAAAGTCTTATTGCGTTAAAATTTATACCGATAAGAAGTAAGGATATGAAATTATTAATTTTTTTTCTTATATTTTTGTTTTCTTTTTCTGCTCTGTCAAAAGATACAGAGCTTAAAAAATTCTACGCACAGCACTGGAAATTAACAAATAGAAGCATCGATTATTTATATCAGGGTGAAATTTTAGCAGATGCAATTGTAAACTCTAAAGGAAAACAACAAGACTTTACGATGCATGTAGCAGCATTGCATCCAAAAAGTTGCCGTAAAGTCCTTAGAAAACTTTCAATGTTAGAAAAGTTTGAAGACTGGATTGGTTTTATCAAAAGTTCTCATTACAATGCTCAAAACCGATTATGGACAATAAGAGCAGATCATACCCTTTTACCCTATCCTATGATTGTACATATTATCGTAGATAGACCTAGCAAGCCCGGAAATTACCCATTTGTATTTCCAACGGGAATGTTCACAGGCTTAAAGGGCCATTTCATTATTAAAAAACATAAAGGGAAATGTGCCTTTTATGCCACTAGTTTCTGGCAAGGAAAACATACTAAATTGCCAAATTTCATAATTGAACTCTTCTCCGAAACCCTAACTAAAATAGGCGGAGAGATCGTCTTTCGTAAGACTAATTAGTTTATATAATGCATCATATCTTTATTTTTAATCAATAGTCAGTATAGTCAGGTTCATGGAAGTTAAACAGATTGACGCAAAAGATACATATAATATTAGGCATGAAATCCTAAGACCTGATGGCAATATTGAAGATTGTCAGTTTCCTGGTGACAATGACGAGTTATCTTTTCATCTAGGAGCTTATATTGACGACAAGCTCGTAAGTGTTGCTTCATTCTATATGGATAACCATCCTACAATTGATGCTGATTATCAATTCAGATTACGAGGAATGGCCACTTTGCAAGAACATAGCGGACAAGGGATGAGCTCTGCCTTACTTAGAACTGCATTTCCACTCATAAAGAAAAATCATGTAAATACCCTTTGGTGTAATGCAAGACTATCTGCTGCTGGTTTTTACGAAAAAGTTGGTTTTGAAACAATTGGTGAAGAGTTTGATATTGAAGGAATTGGACCTCATATACTAATGATCAAAAAACTAGAAAGTTAATCGATTTTCTACCTTACTTGGATGCAGACAAAATTGTTCATATTTACCAACATCAGTTAATTCCTGTTGTCTTTTCCAGCAATCTTGGCGTTTATCAAATATATCAAAAGTTGCACAAGGTAATTTATCATCATAATCGAGTAACGATTCTTTTCTTTGTCTTTGGCAGCGTTTGTACTCTAATTCCTTTGTACAGACCCAATGACGAGTTCTACAATCATAAACTAAATAGGGACCTTTTTTATATAGAGCATCCATATTTGGATCTTGCTGATCGATATCAACACCAACTTCAAGACCTTCTTTCTCTTTTACAGAACGTACTTCTTTTTCCTGTGAACACACAGAACATGAAATCAAAAAAATGAGAACAAAAACAATTCGCATACATTTCCAAATTTAGTTTATAATGTTAGTTATACCCTTATCGTTTTTTCTACTAAATGACTTAAGTTTAACAGGATATAAGAATGGCTTATTTATTACATGACAATTTAAAGCTTCAACTTGCTGAAATTATAAAAGGCTCTATGGATAAAGCTTTTGCGCAAATCGATCTAAAGCCTGAATTAGTTGAGATTTATAATGGTCTAGGACATACTCCTAACCCAAATATGGGTCATATTGCCTTTGCGTGTTTCCCTTTAGCTCGAGCTTTTAGAGGAAATCCTGCTCAAATTGCACAAAAATTATCTGAAAATATAGCTGACTCACCCCTTATTGAAAAAGCTGTCACTCAAGGTCCATATTTAAATTTTTTTGTAAATACTGGTGTCTTAGCAACTGATCTGATCACATCGATCAACAACGGAAATTATTTTCAAACTAAAATCTCTGAGGATTCACCAAAAACAATAATAGAATATTCCCAACCAAATACTCATAAAGAAATGCATGTAGGACATATGAGAAACCTATGTCTAGGAGATGCAATAATTAAGCTACATCGTTATTGTAACTTCCCTACTATATCAACTACATTCCCTGGAGATGTTGGAACTCATGTAGCAAAATGCCTTTGGTATTATAAAAAACATAGCAACGAGACTGCACCCGCTGAACGTAAAGGTGCATGGCTTGGTACTTTATACACCAAGGGAAATAACCTTCTAGAAGAACAAAAAGGGACTCCTCAAGAAGAAGTTAATAGAGAAGAACTTACCCAAATATTACATGAACTTCATGATGAAAAAGGTGAATACTACAACCTGTGGAAAAAAACGAGACAGTGGTCAGTAGATCTTATGCAAACAGTTTATGATTGGGCCCAAGTCTCATTTGATAGTTGGTACTGGGAAAGTGATGTGGATAGCTCGTCAGTTAGTCTAGTTAAAGAATATCAAAAGAAAGGTCTTTTTAAAGAAGATCAAGGTGCTGTTGGAATTGATTTATCAGAAGACAAACTTGGTTTTTGTATCCTCTTAAAATCAGATGGAACCGGACTTTATGCTACTAAAGACCTTGAACTAGCTCGTAGAAAATTTGAAGATCATAAAGTAGAAAAAAGTATTTATGTTGTTGATAACCGTCAGTCTCACCACTTTAAACAAGTATTTAAAATCCTAGAAAAGATGGGTTATGAAAATGCTGAAAAATGCCACCACCTTCAATATGAAATGGTTGAATTAACTAATGGGGCCATGAGTTCTCGTAAGGGTAATATCGTTCCAATCCAAGCTCTCATTGATCAAATGCAATCAAAAATTAAAGAAGATTATCTTAATAAATATCAAGATTCATGGTCTCAAGATGAAATTAATCACACCGCACATATTGTGGCCTCTGGTGCCATAAAATATGGAATGACACGTGTTGATTCCAATAAAAAAATTGTTTTTGAAATGAATGATTGGTTAAAACTTGATGGTGAAAGCGGCCCATATATTCAATATGTTCATGCCAGAATTAATTCAATGCTTGAAAAAATAGATACGCCAAAAAACTTTGACTATACAAGCTTAAGCGTAGATGTAGAAAAGCATATCATACTTAAACTTTCTGAATTTAACAGCATCGTTCAAACAACTACAGAGCAATACAAGACACATATGCTTTGTAGCTACTTATATGATCTAGCAAAACTTTTTAATAGTTTTTATGCTGAATGCCCAGTGGCAAAGGCGCAAGAAAATCTAAAGGATGCTCGTTATGGACTATGCCAAGCAGTTGCTAGAACACTTAAAGAAGGTCTTGCATTATTAGGTATTCAAGCCCCAGAAAAAATGTAACTAGAAGAAATAGGCGATTTGAGAATCTGTTAGAGGAGAATGAAATTTCAACCCTACTCTATATGCACTAGATATTTTTCCCCGACTTTTGAACTTAAACTTTTGGTAATATACTAAATCTGCTTTTTGAGAAGCAACTAAATCATGCTCCATAAGAGTAGTTATATTAAAGCTAAATCCAGATTCAAAATATTTTACATTCTTTTCCGAGATAACTAAACTCATACCCGTAGTAGACACATCTATCACTTGAAACTTTAATGCTTGAGTGGCACTTGCAAGTAGTTCTGAAGCAACTTTTATAGTAACAAACTTTCCTTCGCTTGGTTTAAACTTCTGTCTAACATTTGCCCTTAATTCAAGTGTTTTTACTTCTGTAGGAAGGTAAAAAGTAACAGTATTATCTACAAAATTAATGATTGATACCTTAAAAACAGTATCTCTATAGTTTAGCTTGCAATAAGTTTGAGTCAGGCCATTAAATAAAGGAAACATTTTGCGGCTTAAAGTTGCTCCAAAGCTCATAAATCTTTCATTTACCTGAATATCTTCTATATTGAAAATGTATCGTTTTCCTGAAGTATTCTGCCAAAGCATAGACTCTTTTAAATTTTTAGAATTTGTTAATAACTTACAGATTTCTCTGAAGTTATTTGTTGTGCGGTAATTGTTTAGCATTTAGTAATTATCCATTTTAAATTTATTTTGGCCATCTTTTATCTAAGTAAAACCTAAGCAAATATGTTGAGTTTTTAGCATTTTTAGTGTTATATGCTGTTAAATTCTAAATACGTTAAGTTTTAACTTAATTACATCGCGGTGTAACAAAATGGTAAAGATCAATAAAAAAGTAGAATACGCCTTAATGGTATTAAAATTCATGTCTGATCAGGAAGAAAGTGAACTTATTACTGCTCGCGACATATGCGACAAGTTCATTATTCCATTCGATACTACGGCTAAAGTTATGCAGCAGATGAACAGTGTTGGAATACTCCATTCCACAAAAGGTGTTAAGGGTGGCTACACACTTAAAGCTGACCTTGACAAGGTAAGCTATCTACAACTAGCAGAACTTGTAGAGGGTAAAAAGGTTGCTGTTGATTGTGAAAGCGCCAATTGCTCATTAATTGAAACATGTAATATTACAAAACCTATAAGTAGATTAAACAAATATCTTATGTATTTTTTTCAAGACTTAACATTGAAAGATTTATTACTTGAAAAAAACATAGGTCCACTAGATAAAATAAGCGCGGTTACAAAATAATGAGTGATATAGAAAAACAAATGCAAGAAGATTACAAATGGGGATTTGAGTCCGACATAGAAATGGAAGAATTTCCTAAAGGCCTAAATGAAGACATCATTCGTTTAATCTCAAAAAAGAAAAATGAGCCGCAATGGCTATTAGACTATAGATTAAAATCATACGCACAATGGATAAAGATGGACCATCCTGATTGGCAATACTGTGAAGTACCGGAGATAGATTTTCAAAACCTCTACTATTACGCAAAACCCAAGACGAACAATGACAAACCCGCTTCATTAGATGAACTAGACCCTGAATTGTTAGCAACATTTGAAAAACTTGGAATTCCTCTTCAAGAACAAAAAAGAATTTCAGGTGTAGCAGTCGATGTTGTTTTTGATTCAGTCTCACTTGGAACGACTTGGAAAGAAGACCTTGAGAAAGTTGGTGTTATTTTTTGTTCAATTTCAGAGGCTATAGAAAACCACCCTGAACTTGTAAAAAAATATCTTGGGACTGTAGTCCCTGCTGCAGATAACTTTTATGCAGCTTTAAACTCCGCAGTTTTCACTGATGGATCATTTGTTTATATTCCAAAGGGTGTAACATGTCCTATGGACCTATCTACATATTTTAGAATTAATGCAAAAGAAACAGGACAATTTGAAAGAACACTTATAGTTGCTGATGAAGGTAGTTTTGTTAATTATCTTGAAGGTTGTACAGCTCCCCAAAGAGATGAGAACCAACTTCATGCGGCCATAGTTGAAATCGTTACTTTAGATAATGCTGAAGTTAAGTATTCAACAGTTCAAAATTGGTACGCTGGAGATAAAGAAGGTAAAGGTGGAATTTTTAACTTTGTTACAAAGCGTGGAATATGTGAAGGTGTGAATTCTAAAATTTCATGGACTCAGGTTGAAGCTGGCTCAGCAATAACTTGGAAATATCCTAGTTGCATCTTAAAAGGTGATAACTCTGAAGGTGCGTTTTACTCTGTTGCTCTAACAAACCATAAAATGCTAGCTGATACTGGAACTAAAATGATCCATATCGGTAAAAATACAAAAAGTACTATTATCTCCAAAGGTATATCAGCAGAAGAAAGTGAAAATGTGTATCGTGGTGAGGTAAAGGTTATGCCTAGTGCTCATAATGCAAGAAACTATTCACAATGTGACTCTATGCTCATAGGGAATAAATGTGCTGCCAATACTTTCCCGTATATTGATGTAAAAAATAGCACGGCGACTGTTGAGCATGAGGCAAGTACTTCAAAGATAAGTGCTGACCAACTTTTTTATTTGCAGTCTCGTGGCATAGACGCAGAAAAGGCGATCTCTTTAATCGTTAACGGTTTTTGTAAAGAAGTCTTTAAAACTCTACCATTAGAGTTCTCTGTTGAAGCAGTAAAATTAATAGAAATGAAATTAGAAAATTCAGTAGGATAAAACATGCTAGAAGTAAAAAATGTACGTGCAAATGTTGCAGAAAATGAAATTTTAAAGGGTATTAACTTTGAAGTTAAGCCTGGTGAAGTTCACGCTATAATGGGACCTAATGGTTCAGGAAAAAGTACACTTTCAAAAGTGATTGCTGGACACCCTGACTATGAAGTTACCGGTGGCGACATCAATTTTGAAATTAATGGAAAAATGACAGACATTGGTGAATTTGAACCAAGTGATAGAGCACGGGAAGGTATATTCTTAGGTTTTCAATACCCTGTTGAAATTCCAGGTGTAACAAATATTAATTTTATGCATGAAGCTTTTAATGCTCTTTGTGAACAACAAGGTGCAGAGACAATGAATGAAGAAGAGTTCAGATCATATGTTAAAACAAAACTTCCGCTACTTGAGATGAATGAAGCTTTTCTTGATAGACCTGTGAATGAAGGTTTTTCTGGTGGAGAAAAGAAAAAAAATGAAATTCTCCAAATGCTGCTTTTAAACCCAAGATTGGCCTTGCTAGATGAAACAGATTCAGGTCTTGATATTGACGCTCTTAAGATTGTTGCTAATGGAGTGAATACTTTAAAAAGTAAATATAACGCTGTTGTTCTAGTGACTCACTACCAAAGATTACTTGATTATATAAAGCCTGATTATGTACATGTATTATATAACGGAAAAATTATTAAATCAGGGGATAAATCGCTAGCATTAGAACTTGAAGAAAAAGGTTATGACTGGTTAACTGAGGGTTTGAACTAAGATGGACTTAATTTCTAAAATTGATAATAACCTTCAGTCGTTTCAAAGAAATATTGATCATTCAGTTTTCTTGGATACTAGGAATAATGCCTATCAAAAAGTCGTTGAGCTAGGCGTTCCTCATCGTAGGACTGAAAGTTATAAATATACTAATCTGAAAAACTCTTTAGAGACAAACACTGATTTTCCATTAATTGAAGAATCAAACCTTGATACTAGCAAGTATGCTCAAGAAGGTTTCTTAAACTTATATTGTGTTAATGGACAACTTTTTGGAAACATCGATAATCTTAACATTACAAAGTTAAATCAAAACTCTCTAGAAGTTATTTCACAAAACCAAGCTGGTTTTAAAGATGATTTTCTATATAAGCTAAATGAGTCAACTCTTAATTCGGGACATCATTTTGAATTCGGTAAGGACTTTAAAAGTGATATGCCAATAATGATACACAATATACTTGATACAAGTATGAGTGGTATTTATAATTTTCATAATACCTTTATTGTAAGATCTGAAGCTAAAGTAGAACTGATTGAATGTTACTATACAAACAGCTCAACTCCTACATTTGGAAACTATGCTTCAAATTGTGTTTTAGAAGAAAATTCAAGATTTACTCACATACACCATCAAGATGTTAATTTTGATTCAACATTTGCAAATAGTATTCGCGCTCAAGTTCCAAAAAACTCTAGCTATGAAAGTTATACGATTACTCTTGGTGGAAAGATCTCTAGAAATAATATTCATATTGATCTAAATGGCGAAGGCGCAAATTGTATGGCCCATGGAGTTTATACTCTCCAAAACAATCAGCACAGTGACGTTAGTTCATTTATTAATCATAAAGCACCTCATACTGAATCGGCCCAACTATATAAAGGCATTATGAGTGATAAAAGTCGTGGAGTCTTTACTGGATTAATAAAGGTAGATCGCGATGCCCAACTTATTAATTCTAATCAACTAAATAAAAATTTACTCTTAAGTAAAGGGGCCCACGCCAATAGTCGTCCTCAACTTGAAATATTTGCTGATGATGTTAAATGTGCTCATGGATCTACTACAGGTCAACTTAGTGATGACGAATTATTTTATTTTGAATCTCGTGGTATACGTCCAGAAAAAGCAAGAATGATGTTATCTCATGCCTATACTTATGACGTATTACTTAAAATTGAAAACTTAGTAATTAGAAAATATATTCAAAATGATATTGTAGAAAAATTTGAAAAATCTGCTTTTGAGGTAAAGAATGATTAATCTTGCTCAAATAAAAGAAGACTTCCCACAGGTGACGACTCCTTTTGAAGGTGAGATTATTACCTATTTTGATAGTGCGGCTACGACACTAAAACCTAAGTCTGTTATCGAAGCCGTTAATAAGTATTATGCTGCTGAAACAGCTAATATTCATCGCGGTATTCATACTCTTAGTGAGGTTGGTACAACTAAATATGAATATACTCGTGATCTTCTAAAAAAATTAATTAATGCAAATCATAGAAAAGAGATCATTTTTACTAAAGGAACGACAGAGTCTATAAATCTTGTCGCTAGAACTTGGGGTGAAACTAATCTTCAATCAGGTGATGAAATTCTAATTTCACACATGGAGCATCATTCAAATATAGTTCCCTGGCAAATGCTATGTGAAAGAACAGGAGCTGTATTAAAAGTAGCCCCTATCAATGATAAAGGTGAAATACTTTTAGATGAATACAAAAAACTTTTAAGTAATAAAACAAAGCTTGTTAGTATTGTTTATATCTCTAATTCACTAGGTACAATCAATCCCATTAAAGAGCTTATAAGCGAAGCTAAAAAAGTTAATGCTACATTTCTAGTAGATGCAGCCCAAGCAGTTGCCCATCAAAAAATTGATGTACAGGAACTTAATTGTGACTTTATGGCCTTTTCAGCACATAAAATGTTTGGACCAACTGGAATTGGAGCTCTTTATGGAAAAGAAGAGATTCTAAACAGCATGCCCCCTTTCCATGGAGGCGGCGATATGATTGATCTAGTAACATTTGAAAAAACGACATATAATGAACTGCCTTATAAATTTGAAGCCGGAACACCTAATATCGCAGCTGGTATCGCTTGGGCAAAAGCTATTGAGTACATTACAAATATTGGTCTTGATAATATTGCAAAGTATGAAGATGAATTATTAAACTATGCAACGGAAAAACTTTCGTCAATTCCAACTTTAAAAATTATTGGTACTGCAGATAAGAAGTCATCTGTAATCTCCTTTACGCTAGCAGATGCTCACCCTCAAGATATTGCAACCATGGCAAATAAATATGGAGTCGCACTTCGTACAGGTCATCACTGCACTCAACCCCTTATGAAACGAATGTGTGTACCGGCAACAGCAAGGGCCTCATTTTCTATTTATAATACAAAAGAAGAAATTGATAAATTACACAAAACTTTACTTAAAATCGTAGATTTGTTTAGTTAAGGAAAATATGAATATTACAGTACAACCAACACCTAATCCAAACGCTCTAAAGTTTATTTTAACAACTGACGTAAAATCAGAAGGTAAAACTTCTTTTAAAAACCCTCATCAAGCTAAAGATGTTCCTTTAGCTGCTGCATTATTCGACCTAAGAGGTGTTGATCAAATACATTTTTTCCAAAATGTTATTACTGTTAGCAAATTTACATTTGAACCCTGGGATAGCTTAGAACCAGCTATTACAACATGTATTGAAAATCATATAGAAGATCATGATACTAACTTTATTGATCATGACCCTGAAGCCGATAGAAGAAAAAACTTACCACCAGAGTTATTAAAAATTGAACAAATTATCGATAAAACAATTAGGCCAGGTCTTCAAGGAGACGGTGGTGATATGCAATGTTTAAGTTTTACGAATAATGTATTAATCGTAAAATACTTGGGCGCCTGTGGAACATGCCCAAGTTCGACAACAGGAACACTTGAAGCTATTAGAGGCATTCTTAGAGAACAATACGATCCTAATATTGAAGTGTATATTGCCCCTGCGGAGTAAAAATATCTTTATTGATATTTTCACTTTTAATTTTTTTAACAAGTTCTTACGGCAATAAAATAAATAATAAAACAGGTAATCTTGATTCTGTTGAATACTCTCTTGATGTCACATCCTTATCTTACACTTTTGAAGATGAAAAAATTGATAAAAAATTAGACCTAGTTCCAATAAATAATGTGCAAGCAGGTTTTAGTTTTTCTAAATACGGATATTCTATTGGATTTGGCTTTGAAGATCCATCCAGAAGCAAATCAACAGAAAAGCTGGGTAGATCAAAAGCTTTCGATGTGCAAATCAGCTCGACTTTTAAAAGACATTATTTAGAAATATATTATCAAAAATACCAGGGTCTCGGTGTAAAAATTGAAGAAGAACAAGGCCCTGTTGATTATAATTATGAAAGCTTAAATTATGGAATTCAAGGAATGTACTTCCTTAACAGCTCATATGACCCTTATAAAAGCCTATTTCATTATTCTTATAACTTAAAAGAAAATGCTTCAATGCTACTTGCTGTTGAAACTTCTCAAAATAAATTAATGAATAATAATGGGATTCTTCCTTCTGAATATAATACTTTATATACAGAGTTTAATGATGTTAAAGAAGTAAAAACAAACAAGTATAGCATTAATGTTTGGGTATACTAGACTTGATAAATTTTCTGAAAGATTCCACACACAATTCTTACTGGCCTTAGGCCCTAACTATGCAAAGACTGATTATAAAGGCGGAACTATTGAAGACTCGTCTAAAACAGGAACTAAAATTGTTCTCGATTTTGATCTTGGATATCAATTTAAACAATCTATCTTTGGATTAAGTGCAAAAACAAGTATGACTTCACTTCAAGGATCCAGAACTAACAAATTAAATCATTCAAGGCTTAAAGCTCAGCTGTATTATCACAATTTCTTTTAAATAGAAAAATCTATTAATTCACACATATGTTCAGAACAAGCATCTCGACATTTTTGTTCAGGTTGATCAAAATGCCCTGTTAACTTAACCTTTATCATTTTTTGTTTCTTTTCCTTAGATTTATCTGTTTCAAATTTATCTATAAATGTAAATTTACAATTTACAGACATATCAATACTTACTGCACTTTGTGCAAAAGAGTTAAAAGAAATTAAAAGAAAAAAAAGAATTTTCATATTATCCATCCGATAGAGGTATATCCATTAAGTTTGTGTATTGATCTACTAAAATCTTTAAGCTTGAAAATCGTATTTTAAAAGAAGATTTTGTGTGATCAGAGGAGTAAACAGGTTTTACTACAGCTATACATTTATCACCTGGTTCTAAGTGTGCATATGTTTCAGCAATAATTTCATATTGGTTACGCCAATCTATACCCCCTCCAGCTTGTTTTTGTGCTGCATACAATCTTTTGACTTGTTGTTTTTTAGACCTAAAGTCTGATGCTGCTCCAAATGAACCAAAGCCATAACCACCAAATCGTGAAAAACTATTACTATATGAACTTCCACCTTGAGACCATCCCCAAGAAGAATTTCCAAGTGATGGCTTTAGTTCCCATTCACTTGGATTTCCACTTGCGCTGATTGTATTGCTTGAGTAACAATGAACGTTAGAATGAACTAGTATAAATGGTGTTGAAAGCGGCTCTAACATCCAAGGGTTACCTGCGACTGTGGGAGGACTATACTCTGAATCTGGTAATAAAAATTGAATAAGCATTTTTACAGTTAATTTTGTAAAACGTTTTTTATCACTGATTCCAGTAACATTTTGTCCAACTTCTGCTGGAAAATGTTCTTGTATTGTAAAATATCCACCTGATTGTTGATGTCTACCTAATGGAACAGTTTTTTCATACGGAAATAATCCACTTACAGAATCATTACCATAATATTTACTATATTTTGTTTTACAATAACATTCACCAGGATCCATATCATTATTAGTACAAGCTATTGTATCGTCAAGATGGCCGGAGAGCTTATAATGCCAAGCTTTTGTAACCTTAGTAAGAAAACCCCCCTTACCATTACAAGCTTCTTGTCTTGCTACAAGTTTTTGGGCGTCAGAAAGATCACAGAGATTTGTTGTATCATTCCACAAACCACCAGTCTTTTCACAACTGGCCCTCGGGAAATCACATGTTGCTCCATCAAAGTAAGATGACCCACCAGGAGTAAAACCAACAACTAAGTCACATATCTGTTTAGGATCGATATTAGTCACTCCCCCACGGGCCAAACATCTTTTTAATTCATCTGTATTTATATCATCATATTCAAAATTTAAAGTTAAAGGCCTTACCCTAGTCATTAATTTTTTTCCAAATTTATATGTGTAAGATATTTTCATTGTTGCTGTATCTTCAGCAGTATTATAAGAGTCAACGCTTATATCATTTATCCCTACACCCATACGAAAAAATGAATTTGTAAATTTGTCAGTATTATTTGCATTTTTAATTGCAGAAATCGCCATTAGGCTTGAGGTTTTTAAAGAGTTTAAATTAGCTCCTACCCCTCCAAACGTATTAGTACAAGATGTGTCGTTACTCATATAAGATAAAACTTCACGGTGGAGATTATCAATTTCACCTTTGAGCTCTACCCTCTTAGATTCCTTCATATTTGTTTCATTCATTCTCATAACTGCTAGTCCTAAAACACTCATTAGACCAAACGCAACCATTACTTGAACAATTGATACACCACTCTCACTTTTTAAGATAAATTTCATTACATAATTTTAACTCAATACAATTTTATACAAAAAAAATGAATAAGAGGGAATATTATGCCTTTAAATCAAGCTAACCAGTTTTTAGGATAGTAAAAACTTAACATTTCTTCATGTTTTGAACCAGGTTCGGGAACATATTGATAGGTAAAGTTACATCTTTTAGGTAGAGAAATTAGAATTGAATCGGTTCTTCCATTAGTTTTTAATCCAAATAAAGTACCTCTATCATGAAGAAGATTAAACTCAACATAACGACCATGCCTATGTAGTTGAAAATCAACATCTGCTTGGGTGTATTCTTCTTGAATTCTTTTTTCTGCTAAAGGGAAATATGACTCCATAAAATGATTTGATAAATCAACAACCATATTAAAATCTTTTTCAATATCGCCAGTATTTAAATGATCATAAAAAATACCACCAATACCTCTCATCTCACCACCACGATGATGGTTAACAAAATATTCATCACAAGTTTTTTTCATGGCCGGATAACAATCATATGGCTCACAAGCTTTTTTCCAAACCCCATGAAAATATTTAAAATCCTCTTTATGGGGATAATAGGGAGTTAAGTCTGCACCACCACCAAACCAAACTTTATCACCTTGTTGTATCATTCTAAAATTAGCATGCACGGTTGGCACTCTTGGATTAAAAGGGTG
>CAXGOD010000007.1:0-15220 GCA_964011245.1 uncultured Bacteriovoracaceae bacterium
GACCAGGGTAGTGACAGATATAATCATGGCAACCACACTGAATAGGAGTTCCACCTTCTGCTTCACAATCTCTTGCATATTGATCACCATCTGTGAATTCAGCCGTACATGCTACACTTGCTGACATCTCAGCGCATGATCGAACTTCACCATTAATATCATAACCCTTAAAAACTTTTTGTTCGCAAATGTATTCATTGCACCCACATGGATGGACCTTGTTACCAGAGTCACTACAACTTTGAGCAAACTCTTCCTCGGGTTCATTATATAAAGCTGAGCACATAATATCCGGATCGTTAAAGCAGACTCGATTATTACCATGGCGATCAACGCCCTGAACTTTGTATTCTAAGTATTTATTTGTAATTTGCTCTTCACAAGAAACCGTAAAAAGCACTAATGCCATCAAAGCAATTGTTTTTATCATCCGTAATCCCCTTATAGACCTTATCGGAGTTTACAAAATGATATTTAACCTCATAATTCCAATAGGTTGAAAATCTGCTTAACAATTGTGCAGGAATATATGCGCAAAACTCATTTTCGTAAAGATGTGTGTGTAATCTTTTCAACTTGGATTGAGAATGACGGCCTTGTGCGTTATAACTAAGTATAGATAGTATGAATGAGTTTAAGTTTACTCAAGGAACACAATTATGTTTGAAATTGGTAGTTATGTCGTATGTCCCGGTCACGGTGTTGGTCAAATCAATAACGTTGAGACGAAGGAATTAGGCGGCGAAGAAATGTCTTTTTACATTATTAAAGTTATTAGTAATGGCATGACTGTAATGGTCCCATGTAATAACAAAAATGGTGTTAGAGAGCTTGTTTCTGTTGGCGAAGTAACTGAAGTTTATGAATTATTAAACAATCACGATGTGAAGGTTGATAATTCAACATGGAACAGAAGACATAGAGAATATATGCAAAAGGTTAAGACAGGTTCTTTACTAGAAATTGCAGATGTTCTTAGATCTTTATTCCTGTTAAAAACGACTAAGAAGTTATCTTTTGGTGAAAGAAAAATGATGGATCAATGTAAAGATCTAATCATTAAAGAGATCGCGATCTCTACTGGTGGAGTAGAAACTGAAATCGATGGAAAAATCGAATCAATCTTCCAAGAATAATTAAAAAAACCTGCATTTAAAATACAGTTATAAACCCCTCTATTAGAGGGGTTTTTTATTTTCAAAGAGTTACCAAAACAGTATATTTATAAACTTCAATTAGGAGTATAAGTATGTCTGTACGCGTTAGATTCTCACCTAGTCCAACTGGGTATTTACACATTGGTGGAGCAAGAACAGCTCTTTATAATTATATTTTCGCAAAAGCTGTGGGTGGAAAATATATTTTAAGAATAGAAGATACTGATAAGGAAAGAAGCACTAAAGAGTTTGAAGAATCTCAAATTGCTGACATGGCCTGGTTAGGATTAAGTCATGATGAAGGTCCAGGTGTTGGTGGAGAGTATGGCCCATATCACCAAGCTGAACGCATGAGTATCTATAAAGAATACTCAGATAAATTATTAGATGAAGGTAAGGCATTTTACGATTTCTGTACTGATGCAGAACTTGAAGAGATGGCAAAAAAGAATAAAGAAGAAGGAACAGCTCCTTATACTGGAAAGTGGAAAGACTCTGCTCACTGGGATGAAGCAAAAGCTAAAATTGCAGCTGGGGATATTGCTCCTGTTAGATTTTTAGTTCCTGATGCTGATGTGGAATTTACTGATCATGTTCGAGGAAATGTTAAGTTTCCAAAAGGTATGGTGGGTGACTTCGTTATTATGAGATCTAATGGAATGCCAACATACAATTTTTGTAATGTTGTTGATGACCACTTACATAAGATCACTCATGTTATTCGTGGGGAAGATCATGTGAACAATACGATGAGACAAGTGATGGTTTATAATGCCATCGGAGCTGAGCTTCCAGAGTTTGCCCATGTATCATTATTAATTGGTGAAGACAGACAAAAACTTTCTAAAAGACATGGAGCAACTTCAGTTAAACAATATAGGGAATCAGGATATCTTCCTGAAGCTCTTGCGAATTACTTATGTTTGTTAGGATGGTCGCACCCAGAAGAAAAAGATGTTTTTAAAATCTCAGAGATTGCAAACAAAGATATTTTCTCTTTAACACGATTCTCTAAGTCTCATGCCGTTTATGATATTGAAAAATTAAAATATATTAATTCTCAACATATTAAAAAAATGGAAATGGACGAGCTTCATATGAAAGCTAGTGGCTTTATTTCTGAAGATTCATTTTATCATAAACAAAACAATGACTGGCAAAAGAGCTTTTTAAGACTGTACCAAGACAAAATTCATTTATTTCCAGAACTAAATGAAAGTCTAAAAGATGTAACAAATGAATCTGTTGAGATGACTGATGACCTTAAGGATATTCTTTCATGGGAGACAACTCCTGCGATTAAAGATCATATAAAATCTGAACTTGAAAAAGTAGATGGTGACTTTGTTGATGCAGAGACTTTCACTGAGTGGATGAACTTTTGTAAAAAAGAATTAAAGATTAAAGGGAAACCATTATTTATGGGCTTTCGTGGTGTTCTTACAGGACAAAATCATGGACCAGACTTAAAAGTTTTAATTCCTCTAACACCAGTTTCAATTTTAAAGAACAGAATTGATTCATTAAATTAAATAAAGAGAATAATTATGAGTGATGAAGCACTTACCCAATTGCAAGAAGATATTAAAACGATTTTAAGCCGAATTGAAAAACCGGAAAAAATGACTGTGACTGGTGGAATGCCATATGCCAACGGGCCTCTTCACCTAGGACATTTAGCAGGGGCTTTTATCCCTTCTGATATCTTTGCTCGTTTCTACAGAATGTTTATTGGTTCTGAAAACGTTTTATTTGTTAGCGGTAATGATGATCATGGATCTACTAGTGAGCTTTCAGCTAAAAAAGCCGGAGTGCCTATCAAGGAATTTATTGGTGGTGTTCACGATAAGCATCAAGAGACGATGAATAAGTATAACGTTAGTCTAGATATCTTCTCAGGAACCTCACGTGATGAAATCTATGAATATAATAAAAATATCTGCCAAGATACTCTAAGAGCTCTTCATAAGAATGGAATGCTTGAAACAAGAACGAGTGAGCAGTGGTATGATACACAAGAAAATATTTTCTTACCTGACAGATTAATCAGCGGAACATGTCCTAAATGTGGTGCTGAAGGCGCTTACTCTGAAGAGTGTGATGCCTGTGGAGCAACCTATGAATCGAAAGATTTAAAAGATCCTGTAAGTTCTATTACAGGTACGACTCCAGAGCTTCGTCCAACTGATCACTGGGTTTTAGATATGTGGCAAGTTGCTGATCAATTAAAGACTTGGTTTGAAGGCAAAAAGAAAACATGGAGAAAATTTGCTTTAACAGAGGCTTTAGGAACAGTTACTCCAAGTATTGTTTTTTCTCAAGACCTTGAAGAAAAATATAAGTCGATTAAAGCAGATCTTCCAAAGCATAAAAGTCGCTACTCAAGTGGACGTCAAATTGTGGCTCAGTTTGATAATATGTCTGATTTAGAATCAGCTAAGGATCAACTTGCTCAAGCAGGTATTGATGCCTTAAACTACGATTCATGGGCCTATCGTGCAATTACACGTGATGTAAGATGGGGAATTCCATTACCTCCAGAAATTGACGAGAAAATGAACTCAAAAACTTTTTATGTTTGGTCGGAATCTTTAGTTGCTCCAATAGCTTTTACCCAAGCAGCACTTAAAAAGAATGGAAGAGGTGATAGCTATAAAGATTATTGGTGTAACCCGAAAGGAAAAATCGCTCAATTTATTGGTATTGATAATGTTTTCTTTTACTCGGTAATGCAGGGAGCTTTATGGTTTGGTACTCAAGCTGATAAGTCGCGTATGCCAATAGAAGGAGAGCTACAGCTAACTGATATTTATCCTGTTTATCACCTACAAGTTAATAACCAGAAAATGAGTAAATCTACAGGAAATTTCATTCTAGCTGATGAGCTTATTAAAGAGAAAGGTTATAGCCCTGATCAAGTCCGTTATTTCTTATCAATACTAAGTATTCATAAAGCACAATCAAACTTTGACTTCGAAAACTTCAATGACAGGAATAAGTTTCTATCAGGACCTATGAATGCGGCATTTGAAAAACCAATTTCTGCTGCTAATAAGAAGTTTGATGGGAAAGTACCTGCAGGGAAATTAGTTGGAAAGGTTCAGGCAGAGACAAAAAAGATAATTCAAGTGTATATGAACTCCATGGGGAAAGCTCAATACTCAGATCTTTTATACCTAATTGAAAACTATGCAAGACTTATAAATAAAATTTTTACTAACTTTAAGCCTCACGATGATCGTCACGATGAAACAGAAAGAAGAGATGGTCTTTATTCTTCATTCTTTGTTTTAAAGAACTTAATGATCATGCTTTATCCTTTTGTTCCTGAAACAGTTGAGAAGCTTAGAGAGTCATTAAAACTTCCAAAATCGATCTATGATATTAATGAGCTTGGGAAACCAATTGAGCCTGGTCATATTGTAGGTGAAGTTCAAGAGTTCTTTCCACATATTGAAATAGAAGAAAAATAAAAAGGGAACGCAATGTTCCCTTTTTAGATAATCCCCTCCTGAAAATGAAAATCCATGTCTTTGCATGTGATAGTCATACCTATATTATAAGCTCGAAATATCTCTATATATTTAATTTAGCATTAATCTTAATTAATTCAGACCCTTAGGGGGGGAGACTGTAAAAAAGTTTAATTCAAGCTAAGTCCCTGATTTACCGATAAAAGTATAAGAAATCGAAAAGAATATTTGGCACTTGTAGGAGCTTTGGATTTTGTTACATAAATCTCTTTTATCATTTTTAATTCTAGCAGTACTTCTGGTTACTGGATGTACCTCTAAAAAGCCTAGGCTCTCTAACCAGTTTAGAGAACTTGCTAGTGTACCAGTTATTATGACTGAAGAAGAAGAAAATCTAAATGAATGTTTTACGACAGCAAAAATCTCATGTTATGAGCTTTATCCTTATGAGGAAGTTTCTAAAAGGTGGGGAGATTCTGATGAGGAGCACGTAGATAGAATAAATAAAGTTAGGTCACACTTCGATAGTTGTATCATTGATCATTCTATTACTTGCTCTGAACTTGCTGGTAGAGATGACCTTGTTCAAAATCTTCAACTCTCTAAACAAAATAGAGAGTTGGCTTTAAATATGATTGCTGGATTTGATTGGTTCTTTCTATCACCTTCAAGAATTAACAAGTTTATTAAGTTCATTAAAAAAGTAAAAGATGTTAAGGCAAAGATTGCAGCCAAAACGAAAAAGATATTAAAAACGACAAAGAAAGTATCAATTAAGATGATGCATGGAACAGGTGTCGGATTATCTGGGGCAGTCTTTGGAGTTATAGGAACTTCATTTACGGGAGAGGCGATTGTCTTAGATGGTCACTTCAATCTTTTTTGTGCTCCAGGATTGCTCTTAACTACAGATATTGGTGTAGAGGCACACCTATCAGCTGTTAGAGCTCTTTCGTGTGAAAATAAGGAGAGTTATAAGGGAAAATTTTTAACTCTTCAAGCTGGTGTGAGTGCAGAGCTACTAGGTGTGCCTGCAGGTGTTCAAGCTGGATATAGTTTTGGAATGGATACCCAAAAGTTACTAACAGACCTTCTGTACTATAAAAGAAAAAATCAACTAAATACAAAAAACTTGATGGCAGAGTTTTTATTACTTCAAAGTGTTCTTCCTGCTGAATTAATAAAAGCAAGTTTTACTAAAAAGCAAAAAGCTTCTTTGTGGCTTGCGATTAAGCTTGGTATGTCTATGACAGGTGATAAAGGAGCTGACTCAGGAGCATCTATTGATAAAGAAGTTAGAAACACAGGCGTGAGCCTAGATGATATTACTAAGCTTCGTGGTGTTTCTTTAAGTCATTTTATTAAGTATGTTATTAAAACTCAAACATTTAAAAATATTCTAATAAAGTATAAACTTAGAAATTCAAAGTTGTTCTTTAAGGCTCTTCAAAAATCACTAACAGGTTGTGATTCTGTCTCAGGTGGAATTTCAGTAGGGCTTACATTATCTCCAGTAAATATTGGGGTGCAGTTGACTCACTATGAAGAAATTTTTAGTGCAAACTTGGATAAAATCTTGAGTCTTAGAAATCTTTCGGCATTTGCTCTAATGAATCCTTTTTTAATGGATAAAGAGATGATTTTTGCTGTTGTGGATCTGGCCAGAATTGTAGAGGACTTTCCAAGTGTTGTCGCAAAGCAATGCTATCGACCAGCCGGGCAGAGAGTTATGGATACTTTTCACTTAATAGATGAGCTTAAAAAATAAAAAAGCCCGGGCACTACCCCGAGCTTTATTCAACACACTATAGAAGTAAACCTACTATATTTATTCGCTTGAAAGTCTTATCAATTCATTCACTACGTTTAACAACGGTTGTGGACGATTTACTTTATACTCACAAGGAACTTCAATAATAGGACCTTTTTTCTTTGTATTTACTGCTTCACACTTTTCATTCCACCCCATGTCATTAGTTTGTAGGTATTCAAAAGAGTGTGCGTTTTGAGCGGCCATTCTCCAATCTTCAGCTGGAACATCACCTTTGTCCGCATTCCAAGTCGATAAACCTGTTAGTGGCTCAAAGTATGCCTTTGACTGATTCTTAACTTGTCCAGCTCTTCTCCAGTGCTTAGTTACTACCCAAAAGAAATCTGGTTGAGTGTGATCTGCACCAATATTTAAAAACTTTTTACCAGTTTCAGTTGTTCTCCACTGACCACCAACAATATTCCCGTCAGCATCTAACTCAAGGTCATAAAGCATTTCAATTTCTTTAGGTGAGTCAACAGCTTCGCTATCAGTATTTCTTCTTTCTGGCGTTTCCCAGTCCATGTATACCATCGTTGTTTTAACACCAACGATTAGTTTAGAGTCACCATTTCTAAAGTCTAGAAATTGATCATCTTCATCGATAGGTCTAACACTGTCAGCAAGAGTTCCATACTTTCCAGTGTATGGATTATAAAATTCCATCTTGTAAGATGACATTGGATGGTTATCTACAGCAGCTTTAACTTTTCTTTCAACAATAAAACTTCTACCTTGATTACCAATGATATTTACTAATCCCATATGCCATGTTGCCGGATGAACACCAACACATCTTGGCTCTAATTTTTTAGAGAAGAAGTCTGGAGCAGCGTCATAAAAACGACCCCATTCATCTGTTTTTGGCTTTTTATCATTGCAACGTAGCCCTTGCATGATGATCCCACCTGTAACAGCTTTTTCTCCATTATCAGCAACAAGATTTTCATTTTTTTCATTAACAGGATTATACTTTCCATCTTGAATTAAAGAGTTTGCCCAAAGAAGTGCGGCTAAACCTTTTAGATCATCTGGATAGAACTTTAATTTTCTTCCATCTGGAAGATTAAAAGTTACTGACTTTCTAGGTCTTGGAACAATTCCAGCAGCTGTTGCCCAGCCGTGACAAATTCCTTCCCATAGGGCCATCATTGTATTTTTCTTTTTTGGTGCGTAGTTCTTTGCTTCTGAAGTTGCAACACCTTTTGCTTCTTCTAATGCTTCTTGGATAGATCCGTATTTACCTTCTTTAACCATTTCTTCAGCTAGGTGTTCAGTTAAACCACCTCTTAGTTCAATCGCCTTTGGAAGTGCGTCGTCAACATTATCATATTGTCCTTCACTAACCATTTTCTTTGCTAGCTCTAGTGCCTGACCACCAACAACATCAAAAGATGATAAAAATCCATTCTCTTTTTTAGATCCCCATTTATTCATGTAAGACCAAAGCTTAACTGTTAGACTAAATGAAGTATCACCTAAAAGAAGATCATATTTTTCAGATGCCGCAAGTGCTGCGAGTGCATCGTTATCGAAGATCCATCTTCCTTTTCTATCTTTATCATTAATTCTTTCGTGAACTCCTCTTTTTCTACCCTTTAAATTTTTGTAGTTGTGTTTCCAGTCAACTGAGTGACGGATATTTATAGGGTTCCATGGATTCTTAGTTGGAGTAGGATCTGCAATTAAACCTTTGTTTAATGGCCAGTAAGTACTTGTCCATGGCTGGAATTCTTCTATATTACCATTGGCATCTTTCTTATGCGTCTTTCCACTAAAAAGACCTCCAACATGCATATCATAAATATTTTTTAGGAATGTTTCATCCTCAGTAAGTTTTTGAACATCATTATGAATTTTAGATGTTTCAAAAGGTACAAAAGGATAAATTTCTGGATAGGCCCTTCTTTCAGTATCAGCTAATGCTTGAAAAGAGCTCATAGATAAAACAGCAAGCATGCTCAGGGCAGTTACGTTTTTTCTAAGTTTCATGGTGTACTCCTAGTAGTGTTTTGTGTTTCAGTGTGTGTTTAAAAATTTGAAACAGTTATACCTTGTTGCTTTGCGTCATTCAATCAATTGAGGAGATTGTGAAAAATTTATCATATTTTCTTGCATTAGTAGTACTAACTATATGATTTCTCGAAAAAGGCCTTGGTGCACTTTGACCCCCGTATGGTCAAATAATTTCAAGATGTTGTAGCGTTGTAGTTAGATTAACATTAAAAAAGACATCCTGAGGGGGAAATATGAAAAAATTAATTTTAATGCTTTCATTAGTATTCGCATTACCAGTTATGGCAGACACAGTTGATGTTCAGTCTTATTGGTTTGATGGGTCACAAGCTGTTGGTGACGTTATGTTAAGTACTGAAAAGACTAGAACTGAATGGAGGTCTGTTCGTGTTCCGGCAACTTGTTATAGAACAGAGATGAGAAGAAGATGTACAAGACAACCTCAGCAATGTCGTCAAGTTTGTAGAAATGGACAATGTAGAAGAGTTTGTTCTCAGCCAAGAACTGTTTGTAGGAATGTACAAGTAAGAGTTCCATACAGATGTTATAGAATGGAAAGAAGGCCTATTGAGGTTCATGATTATTATGTAGATACTAGTGCTCAATTTAACTTTGATCTTACTAACGTAAGTGGTGGTGCAGGTGAAAACTTTAAGGTTAGAGTTAAGGGTGAAAGAGATGGTCTTTCAGTTAAAGGGTCTAAAAACTACCTAGCACTTCTTCAGAACAAAAATAGAACTGAAAGAAGAAATGGTGATGTTAAACAAGTAAACCTTACTTATGACGTTACATTTGCTTCAGCTAAGAGGATTACTGAAACTTTAGGAAATGGAATTAAGAATGTTTCACTTAGAGCTGGAATTTTAAAGTTTGAACTAGGTAAATCATTTAATACAAAAGACTTTATCCAAAACTTAAAAGTTTATAGATCTAGAAGAATGGCAACGGATGTTCTTCTTTTTGATAGAAACTTAACTCAAGAAGAAATGGACATCCAGGTTAATGGTTCAGTAGCAGCTGTTACAATTGACCTTGCTTCTTTAGGAATCAATGTTCCGTCTAAGACAAGAGTTATTATGAACACTCAATACAACAATCGCGGATTATTAGTACTGAATCCAAATGATGTTAGAACAGAAGCTTCGGCTAACTGGATTTTTTCAAAATAAATTTAATGCGTTTAAATAGAAAAGCCCGCATATAGCGGGCTTTTTTTATGTCAAATTGATTTGTTTTTTACTTACACTTTCCTGCAGAGTACTCAGTAATAAAGTCTTCTCTATCTTTTTCAGAAGCATCTTGGTCAGAAAAACTAAACTCATCCATTACTCTAAATACAATACTGTCACCTTTAATAACAATATCATCTAAAGAGTATTCATCGTAGATCCAGATATTGTCACTTAAAAGATTTGCAACAGTTAGTGCCGTTTTAATATTTCCGTTATAACAAATATCTTTTGCAGACTCTAAGAAGTCTTCATATTGTGAAAGGTTCATCTTAACGACACCATCATATTGATCTTCAGTAATAACGATAGCTGCTTTGTATTTCTTTTGAATACTTTTCTTTGCAATAAGATTTCTTGCAATCTCTAAGTCTCTTGAAAAGGAAACCCCTGTTTTATTTAAAGAGGAATTAAGCTTAGAAATAGCTTTTTTTACCAGTGATTTATACGGCTCAACTGTTTTGTTAATGTAAGTTTGATTTAACGTATCTTCAGCAAAAGAAGTTGCTGTAACCATAGTTAAAGTTAATACAAGAATAAGATTTTTCATTGTTTCCCCCGTTTTTTATTTGGGAATAGGTATCAATAATAAAAATGCATCGAGAAGGGGGAGTGTAAAACTTATACTTTTAGCTTACCTTTATTAGTAAGAAAGATTTCAATTGGTTGTGAGCGCATGTTATAAGTACTGCTCATGGTATGTCCATAAGCCCCTGTATCAGCAATGACTACAAAATCTTTATACTTTAGTATTGGTAGTTGTCTTTTAGTGGCGAAGCAGTCAGCTGTTTCACAGATGGGGCCTACAATATCAGTTTCTATTAAATCACCATTATCATGGCCCGCTAGTACCTCATGGTAAGCATCATATAGTGAGGGGCGAACAAAATCATTCATACCTCCATCAACGATGAGAAAACGACAATCTTCGCTCATTTTTGATCTAATAACAGATGTGACAAAGAAACCACAGCTTGCAGCAATACGTCTTCCTGGTTCAAAAACCACTTCAACTTCTTTTTTATAGTGAGAGACAGCTTCAGCAACTAGCTTCATATATGTATCAATTGTTGGAGCATGAGTATTTGGAGAGTAATTAACACCTAATCCGCCACCAACATCGATAAATTCAAGGGGATGTGGAAGTTTATTAGCACACTCGCAAGCATTTATAATCGCCTCTTTGGTTGCATCTAAATCTGTAAGTTGGCTTCCAATATGAACACTTAGGCCTACTAGTTTAGTATGACTCCAGTACTGCTTATCATTAACTGTTTTTAATATATCATCAGCTAAGATGCCAAACTTATGAGTTTTGTACCCTGTGGAGATATGTTTATGAGTCTTAGCATGTACTTTAGGGTTTAATCTAAATGCAACTTTTGCTGTTGCATTTAACTTCTTTGCAAGTTTATTGATAAGTTCAAGCTCTTCAACAGATTCTACATTAAATGACTTAATATCTTCTTTAAGCCCTAGGAGAATTTCATCTTTGGTTTTCCCAACACCAGAAAAAACTATCTTTTCCGCCGGAAGACCTGCTTTTAAGGCCGCTTTTAACTCACCGCCAGAGACGATATCAGCTCCAGCCCCAAGTTTTGCTAGGGATTTTAATAAATGCTTATTATTATTAGATTTAACTGCAAAGCAAACCATTGCTTTAAGGTTGTTCTCGATGGCCTTATTGTAGAATTCTAAGTAGTTCTTTTCCAATATCTTTTGAGAATAAAGATAAAAAGGCGTTGGATATTGTTCAATAATATATTTTATTGGAGTAAGGGATAAGTTTAAACCTTGATGGCTATAGGTTAGTTGAGCTTTGTCGAATTCTTCCATTCGTTAATTATGGCAATTTGCTCTTTAGTTAGCAAGTTTTCTTCTTTAGCATAATCTAACATTGCTCCAAGATCACAAAGTGAGTCATACTTCATCCCCGCATCAACAAAAGCCTGGTGAGCAAACTCAAAACCATAGTTAAAAATAGAGATAACACCTTCTAGATTCATACTTGCAGCGGTTACTTCTTTAGCAGCTGCGATTGAGCTTTTACCAGTTGAGATTAGGTCTTCAATAACGATGACGTGTTTTCCTTCTTCTGTCTTGCCCTCAAGAGCATTTTTTAGTCCATGCCCTTTTGATTTTCCTCGAATATAGATCATTGGTAGATTCATTTCATCTGCGATCCAAGCAGCCCAGGGAATACCAGCTGTTGCAGTTCCAGCAATGACTTGAGTCTTTGGATATTTTTCTTTAATTGTTTTTGCAAATTCTTTTGAGATATATTTTCTAAACTCAGGGTATGAGATAATTTGTCTATTATCACAATAAATAGGAGAGCGAACACCAGAGGTCCAAGTAAAGAATTCATCTGGGCTCAAGTGAACAGCTTTAATTTCAAGTAAGATCTTTGCAATTTCTTTATTCATACTAATTCCTGATCGATTCAATAATTTCATTAAAGGCCGTTGAAGGTTTCTCAGCATTAGTGATTGCTCTACCCATAACGATATAATCACTTCCTCGCTTAAAGGCATCTTGAGGAGTGGTCACTCTTTTTTGATCATCACCTGAAATGGTCTTTGGTCTAATTCCAGGTGTAACACATAGAAAGTCAGATCCAAGCTTTTCTTTAATCAGTTTGACTTCCAGTGGAGATGATACGACTCCATCAAGCCCTGCTTCATATGCGCATTTAGCGTAATGAACAACCACTTCATGGATTGGTCTATCTATGCATAGATCTTTTTCAATCATTTGCTGATCAGTACTTGTTAGTTGAGTGACAGCAATAATAATTGGTCTTTCTAGTTGTGGGTTTTCTTTTAGAGCCTCTTCCATTCCAAGACGAGCGGCTGTCATCATTTCTACTCCACCAGCAGCATGGACATTAATCATATTGGCTCCAAGTTTAGTAATGGTCTTTGCTGCTTTCATTGCCGTGTTTGGAATATCATGAATCTTAAGGTCCAAGAACACTTTATAACCAAGTTCTTTTAGAACCTTAATAATATTTGGTCCAAAAGAGTAGTAAAGCTCCATGCCAACTTTTACAAAGGTTGCCTGCCCTTTAAGCTCATGTGATAAACGTTCAAAATCTTGTTGAGTTTGAACGTCAATTGCTACAATAACTCTATCTTTCATCATTTTCCTATAATGGTAGTAAGTTTGATGATGTAAGCTCAATTGATTTTAGTAATGCATGAGCTGTATCCAGAGAAGTTAAGCAGATAATTCCATTCTCTGCTGCTGCTCTTCTCATTTTAAATCCATCAGACTTTTCATTTTTACCTTTAGTGATTGTATTCAAAATCATATGCACGTTTCCGGCTTTTATTTCATCAAGTAGGTCCCAATCAGCACGGTCAATTTTTGCGACCTCTTTAACATGTAAATCATGTCCTCTTAGGATCTTGGCGGTTCCGGTTGTTGCTAAGAAGTTAAACCCACATTCTGAGTATCTTTTAAGCATAGGAACTGTATCTTCTTTATGTTTATCTGCGAGAGTTACCAGGATTGTTCCACAATTTGGTACACTTACACCTGCAGCTTTAAAAGCTTTATCAAGTGCTTTTTCCATATTAATATCTCGGCCCATCGCCTCACCAGTTGATTTCATTTCTGGTCCTAATGCGGTATCCACATCTTTAAGTTTAGAGAAACTAAATACCGGGGCTTTAACAGAGACTTCATCAGCTTCAGGTTTTAATCCATGAATTAGTCCTTGTTCTTCTAGTGAGATCCCCATGATGGCCTTAGTTGCAATTTGCGCCATAGATGTACTTGTTACTTTGCTTAGAAAAGGTACTGTTCTTGAAGATCTAGGGTTAACTTCAATCACATAAACTTTTTCTTTTTTGATTACAAACTGTAGGTTTACTAAACCCACAATATTTAATTTTTGAGCCAGTTTCGTTGTGGTTTGAATTAATTGTTTTTGTACATTAGTACTTAAACTCTGAGGGGGGTAAACAGCAAATGAATCTCCAGAGTGAACACCTGCTCTTTCAATATGCTCCATAATTCCTGGAATAAAAACTGTCTTCCCATCACTTATGGCATCAACTTCTACCTCAAGGCCTACCATGTATCTATCCATTAGCACTGCTTGACCTGGCCAAACATTCATTGCATTTGCAATATAAGACTCAAGTTCTGTATCGCTATATACAATTTCCATTGCCTGGCCACCAATTACATATGAAGGCCTAAGCATGATTGGGTATTCAAGTTCTTGTGCTTTTACTTTAGCGTCTTCGATACTAGAAACCATTGTTCCAAGAGGTTGGGCAATTTCTAGTTCGCGAAGAAGAGTTTCAAATTTATCTCTATCTTCAGCCAGATCAATACTTTCTTTTGAAGTCCCGAGAATCCTTACTCCATTCTGTGTTAATCCTTCAACAAGGTTGATGGCCGTTTGCCCACCAAATTGTGCGATTACACCAAGAGGCTTTTCTCTTTCAATAATATGCATAACATCTTCAAGGTAAAGCGGTTCAAAGTATAATTTATCTGAGGTACTAAAGTCTGTAGAAACTGTTTCTGGGTTATTATTGATAACAATAGCTTCATAACCCAATGACTTGATTGCTTTAATGGCATGAACTGTAGAGTAGTCAAATTCTACACCTTGGCCAATTCTAATTGGACCTGAACCTAAGACAATAACTTTTTCTTTGCCTGTATCAATGACTTCATCTTCTTCTTCATAAGTTGAGTAGTAGTATGGAGTATTCGATTCAAATTCAGCGGCACAAGTGTCAACCATTTTAAAAACGGGCCTAAGATTTAAACTATTTCTTTTTTCTTTTAATTCTTCTGGAGTAACTCCTGCAAACTTAGAGATGGCTTCATCAACGAATCCCATTCTTTTAGCTTTAACAAGCAATGCATCTGTTAAGCCAGATTGTTTGATCTCATTTTCAACTTCGATTATATTATTCATCTTATATAGGAACCAAAGGTCAATCTTAGTTACTTCATGGATTTCTTCTATCGTTGTGCCAAGTCTTAAAAGCTGGGCAAGTTGGAAAAGTCTATCATCATCAGCTTTAGAAACTTTTTTAAGCAGGTCTTCTTTTGTATACTCATCATATTCTTTGGCCCACATATGAGCTCTTTTGATCTCTAGAGAGCGAACACCTTTAAGTAATGACTCCTCAAAAGTTCTTCCGATGGACATGATCTCACCTGTTGCTTTCATTTGAGTACCAAGAGTCCTATCGGCTTTAATAAACTTATCAAAAGGCCATCTTGGAATTTTAGTCACGACATAATCTAAGGCTGGTTCAAAACAAGCATATGTCTTCTTGGTAACTGGATTTATGATTTCATCCATACTCATACCGATCGCAATTTTAGTTGCTACTTTAGCAATTGGGTAACCAGTTGCTTTTGATGCTAGAGCAGATGATCTCGATACTCGTGGATTAACTTCAATTACGTAATAGTTAAAACTATCTGGATCTAAGGCAAGTTGAACATTACATCCTCCCTCTATCTTCAGTTCGCGAATAAGTCTTAGTGAGCAATCTCTTA
>CAXGOD010000008.1:0-14624 GCA_964011245.1 uncultured Bacteriovoracaceae bacterium
TAATGCTGATATTGAAATTGTAAGCTCGTTTAGAAACTTTGAACGAAAAGAAAACTATTTCTAAAATGATTGGATATGTTGATGCCTTAAAAACTATTGTAAGTAAGGTCTCCTTATTCAGTCGACGGGATTCCGCCGGGCTCTCCACTATCGGGGATCTCTCGGATAAAATTTTAGAAGCTTTTTCTGAGTTTCAAGATATGCAATATTATCAAAATGAGCAACGAGATAAGCAGATTAAATCTATTATCGGGCAAACCCGAAAGTATATGTTGATATCTCTAATCCTTACATTTTTATTCACAATTCTGATGAGTCTAGTAATTCCAGGGAAGATTTCATTACCATTTAAAAAGATAAACGATGCTATTCGTGAGTTACAAGATTGTAACTTCGATGTTTCGATTTACTATAATCAGGATGATGAAATTGGTGAGCTTGCTCGAGAGATCAATAAGATGATTGCCAGTATGAAGAACTTTGAAGAATTGAGGGCGGATAGAATCTCTGTCGAACATAAAAAATTCGATATTCTTGCTAATATGGTTAAGAAGAATGTTCTTATTGCTAACGCCCAAGGCGAATTAATTTATCTAAATAACCTTATGTATAAAGTTTTAGATGTTGAGTCTGAAGAAGTATTAAATAAAAATATGATTGATACAAAAATACCATCTTGCATTAAAGAGGCCTACGAACTTGCCCTTAAGCGTCGTTCAAAAATTGAAAATTCAGAAATTGTCATATCGCGTAAGAAGAAGATGGAAATTGAAGATGAAGAAACAGGCGAAATGATTGAAGTTAAGAAAGAAATTGAGACTTTTAATGGCTTCGCGAATGTAATTCCAATACGTGGTAAGGACTCTTCTTTGGATTATTATATTATGGTTCTTTCAAGTGAAATGTTCGTTTAATATTAAGCGTTGAGTCATCTCCAATCGTTGCTTACATGCTTGAAATCGTGTATTGTTTGCTATCTTTAGCTTAAGGTAGATATGGACACAAAATTAATTCGAAATTTTTCAATCATCGCACATATTGATCATGGTAAATCGACATTGGCCGATAGGTTAATTCAGTCAACGAATTCTGTATCAGATAGAGAGATGAGTGACCGTATTCTTGATAATATGGATATCGAAAAAGAACGTGGGATTACAATAAAGGCCCAAACTGTTCGTATTAAATACACAGCTAAAGATGGAATCGAGTACGACCTAAATTTAATCGATACTCCGGGACACGTAGACTTTTCTTACGAGGTTTCTAGATCTCTTGCTTCATGTGACGGCGCTCTTTTAGTTGTTGATGCCTCTCAAGGTGTTGAAGCTCAAACTTTGGCCAACGTTTATATGGCGATCGAGAATGACTTAGAAATCTTACCAGTTTTAAATAAGATCGATCTTCCTCATGCTGATCCTGATCATGCGAGAGAAGAGATTGAAGAAATTGTTGGAATTGATGCCTCAGAGGCACCGCTGGTTTCAGCAAAAAGTGGTTTAGGGATTCCAGATCTTCTTGAAAGAATTGTAGAAACAATTCCACCTCCAGAAGGGGATGCTGATAAAGATCTTCAAGGTCTAATTTTTGATTCTTGGTTTGATCCTTACCGTGGTGTTATTATTCTTGTAAGAATGATGCACGGGACACTTAAGAAAAAAGATAAAATTTACTTTAAGCACTCTGATAAATCATATGAAGTTATTAGTCTTGCTGTAAACACTCCATTTCATACAGAACTTAAGCAGTTATCAGCTGGTGAAGTTGGAATGGTTATTTGTGGGATTAAAGAACTAAGAGATATTAAAATCGGTGATACAATTGTTCATGATAAAAAACGTGATACGCCATCTCTAGCTGGGTATGAAGAAGTTAAACCCATGGTTTTCTGTGGTATCTTCCCTGTGGCAAGTGATGACTATGAGAATCTAAAAGAAGCTTTTGAAAAACTTGCATTAAATGATTCATCTTTTACTCATGAGCCGGAAAGTTCACAGGCACTAGGTCTTGGTTATCGTTGTGGATTCTTAGGTCTTCTTCATATGAGTATTATTCAAGAAAGACTTGAAAGAGAATTTGATTTAAATCTGATCTCTACAGCTCCAAGTGTGAGTTATATTGTTACAACGAAGTCAGGTGAAGAGTTAACAGTTTCCAATCCTTCTGAGCTTCCAGATATGGCCGAAGTAGAAACAATTCAAGAGCCTATAGTTGAAATCTCAATCCATGTTCCAAACGAATATGTCGGTGCCATTATTAAATTGTGCCAAGATAAAAGAGGGATTCAAACAGATCTTAAATATATTACAAGTGAAAGAGTTCAAATAATGTATGACCTGCCATTAAGTGAGATGGTTTTTGATTTCTACGATCAGTTGAAATCTATGACTAAGGGTTATGCGAGTATGGACTATGATTTCAAAGGTTATCTGCCAGCAAAACTTGTTAAGCTAGATATCCTTCTAAATGGTGACCCGGTTGATGCACTTTCTCTTATTTGTCATGATGATAATGCATTCTTTAAGGGACGTGATTTAACTCAAAAACTAAGAAAAATAATTGATCGCCAACAGTTTGATATTGCTATCCAGGCTGCTGTTGGTAATAAAGTTATTGCTAGAGAAACCGTTAAAGCTCTACGTAAAAATGTACTTGCTAAGTGTTATGGTGGTGATATCTCACGTAAGCGTAAGTTATTAGAAAAACAAAAAGCAGGTAAGAAAAGAATGAAAATGGTTGGAAATGTTGAAATTCCACAGGAAGCATTCTTAGCAGTTCTAAAGGTTGATGATTAAAAATGAATTTTATTGATGAACACATTGAAAAAGTTCTCAAGGTTTATACTGAAGGGGAGTACTACGAGCTTCTTAAAGAAGCGAAGGACTTGTATATTGATCTAACTGGAAAGATGGATGAAGATACTAACGAGTACGAATCGAGAATGAATACTTTTAATGATTGGTTTATCTTCAACTTTAGAAGAGATGATACTAGACGTGTAATTGATGACTATATTCAAGACCACAAAATAGATCCTGAGCTTGCAAAATCATTCCATAATACAAACTATTCTTTATTTCACTTTGTTAAAATTAACTTTAGAAAACAAATTGTTCTAAAGGATATTCTTCATAATGAAAAATTTGTTTTAAACAAAGAGGATTACTCACTTGCTCTTTTAGAGGATGATGTCTTTGTTGGAAGACTTGTTTCTCACGACAGTAAGAACTATCTTTTAAAAGGTGTTTGTACTTTGCCTCGTGAAACCTTTGGTATTTTAAAGAAACAATCACGCAAAGTTAGAAAATTAAATAATGCTGAAGAAGAAGAAAAGTTTCTATTAACTTTAGAGAAGCTAAAAATTAAATCACTTCACTATGGCCACTTAAATTCAGAAAAAATCTTTATTTTCCCTTAAGCATTTATCTTTTCAATCTTTTCCATATCAAGTTTTCTAGACTTATTTGCTAAGTAGGGAATAGCTCCGATTAAATTAACTGTAAGTACTAAGATAAAGTAGATATTAAAAAGATCAGCACCATTAGTTACTCCGATATATCCAAAAAGTGTATCAAAGACAGCATGCCCAACACCCATTCCTGATGGTGCTATTGGAATTGCGATTGAGATCAATCCAATTGGTATTAGAGATACTGCATGTTGTAATGGAAATTCTCCGCCAAGAGCAAAAGGAGATACCATAAACCAAAAAAGAAAGATGGCCGATGATTGTATAATCATACTGACTCCAGTTAGTAGCAGCATTCTGTGCTTGAAGTCACATAAACTTTTCCAAGTGCTAACTGCTTTTGGCACAATCTTGTTAAATACTGGAAGATTGGCAAAAGGCTTTGCTATTTTCTCAGGCACGTTAGGAAAGAAGAATAGTGATAATAAACTAAAGATCACTCCTACAAATAATAATAAATTAAGCTCAAGAAGATTCTTTAATTCATTTGAAAATGAACTTAGATGGGAATAATTAATAATAGTAGAAATACCAAGAACTAGAATAAGACCAAAAAGTCCTACAACTCTATCTATTAATATAGATCCTAAAAGAAAGTTGTTTGAAAGTTTTTCATCTTCTTGTTTGATATAGAAAATCTTTACAAGATCACCACTGACACTACCTGGTAGAACAGCATTAAAGAACATTCCAATCCAATTGTATTTAATAATATGTACAAAGGGGATTTTAACCGAAGATTTATGTTCAATAATAAGCTTGTATCTAAAAGCAACAATTAGAATAATGAGAATCGTTCCAAAAAAAGCGATTGTTAGGCGGCCTGGATAATTAAAAATTTCCGTAAGAAGTGAAAGGTTTAATTTTCCTGACTGAACTAACCAGTATATGAGAGCAAAAGCAAAACCAAATTTTAGAGCTAGTTTAATAATATTTTTCATTTGATAGTAATGATACTAGTCTATTAGTGTTCTGATAAGTCATTATAAGAGGTATTTATGAAAATTACAGCAATTCAACTTTGCTCAGCGTTAGAGCCCCAATCAAACTTAGATAAAATCCAAGGTTTTATCGATCAAGCTAAAAATGAAAGCGATATTGAAGCTGTCTTTTTACCTGAAGTTTTTTACTCTATGAGTGATGGAACTGAAGCGACACCTTACTTAGTTGAAAAGGATAATGAACACTATAAAAATATTCAAAATCTCGCCAAGGCCAATAATGTTTATTTAATTGGTGGAACAGCAGCGACCGTTGCTCCTGATTCAGAAAAAGTATTTAACAGAACATATAATTTTGGGCCAGATGGATCTGAACTTACTAACTACGATAAGATGCACTTATTCTCAGTAGATCTAAGTCGACATACAAGTAAAACAGTTATTGATGAAGGAATTGTTTATCAATGTGGAAACGAGCCAAAATTATTAGAAATACAAGATTGGAAAGTAGGTTTAGGAGTTTGTTTTGATCTGCGTTTTCCAGAGCTTTACCGTCATTATTATACGCAAGGGGCAAACATTATGACTGTTGCTTCAGCTTTTACAGTTCCTACTGGAAAAGCTCATTGGGAAACATTAGTTCGAGCAAGAGCAATTGAGAATCAAGCTTATGTGGTTGCTGTTGATCAGTGGGGAAATCATAACGACAAGATTAAAACTTATGGCCATTCTCTTATTGTTTCACCTTGGGGGGAAATAATAGCTGATGCCGGTGAAGGAGAAGGTTTTATTCTAGCAGATCTTGATCTTCAAGAAGTAGAAAAAGTTAAGAATCGCCTAGATATTAGCCCAAAAATGCGAACTATTTGATTCACATCATATTGGGAAGTGTTTTTTCTCGTCTATACTTAGTTCATGAATAAGATACTGACTAAACTAGATACACTTCCTTGGCAGACAGCAATAATGTTTTGTTTAACATTAGGCCTAGCTCCTTTCGTTCCTCCTCATTTATTCGAAAAGATCCAAATGCTGTTTGCCGGGACTTTAGTTAAACCTATTGATTGGTTTGATTTCTTTTTTCATGGGCTGCCTTGGGGAATATTATTAATAAAAATTGTACTTCACTTTAAAAAGTCTGAGCAAAGTATATAAATTCGGTCTCTTTTCTACTGAAGCTTGGTCTCAAATAGTCCGATAAGCTTACTATGCTACCTATATACGAATAAATTGAACCAGCAAACTTCTTGACTGATGCTCTTGAAGAGAAGAAGGAAAAGAATCCTTACTTCTCTTTACGTTCTTGGGCTCAAACTCTGGGGATGAAATCTCATGGGCCACTTCATGCCATGCTCAAGGGACAAAGAAATATTCCTAAAAAATATATTCCATTGATAATAAAAAGTCTTAAGCTGCAAGGTAAAGAAGCGAAATTTTTTGAGCTTCTAGTAGATCTTAGTCGTGCAAAAAGCATGGAAGAAAAAGATCTTTATCTTGAAAGACTTAAGGCCATATCACCAAAAGAACTACGAGAAGTGGACGATATTGAGGCCTATAAATATATAACAGAACCTTTACATATTATTATTGCAGAGATGTCTGAACTTAAAACATTTAAAGGAGCTGTTGGTTGGATTAAGGGAAGACTTCGTCCTCATATTAATCTTAAAGATGCAGAAGATATCCTAGAGCGTTTAATCAATCTTGGAATTCTCAAAAAAGAGGGGAACAAGTTTGTTAAACAAATTCAACATATTTACACCTCAAAAGAAGTTATTAGTAAAGCTGTTCAGCTGTATCATAAAAAGATGGGAACTCTTGCAATAGAACAAATCTCTGAACAACATATTGATGATCGTGAATACAATGCCATTTCATTTAATATAAATAAAAAAGACCTTCCAAAGATTAAAGAATATATTCGAGAGTTTAGTGATCAGATGGTTCAGGAATTTGAAGCAAAATCAAAAGAAGGAGAAGAGACATATCATTTAAATGTTCAGTTCTTCTCCCTGACTAAGTAATTATTCGCAAGCTGTTCTAGGTTCAACTTGCCACTTATCACCTTTTAGCATTGCTGGAACGATTAAGTCTTCGATCATTTCTTGGTTACAAGACTCAAATCCATGCATGAATGTTTCATTTACAGCTCTTCGATTTCTACAGTAGCTAAGTACGTCATCTTTACTTGGAGATTGTGCGCAACATTCTTGTCTTTGATCAAGAGTTAGACCTCCATGAGTACATTGCGTTGATGCATGACCTAAAAACATATTGTGTCCTAATTCATGAATCAACTCATCTACAATCTTGTAGTCTGATGGGTAATCTGTAGCTCCACCATCCTCTAGGTTCCACGCCCTTTCTTGCGGGTATTCAGTAACTGATACACGACCGCTGGCAAAACCTAATCCATCAAATTGTCCACCAGTGATCCCAACAATGGCATCTAATTCATCCATTAGCTTATCGCTTACTTCTTTTTTATATTCCTGATAAACTTCTTTCATGATTCCCATTCCAACATTGTCATAGTACCAAATTCTTTGAAGTCTTTTCTTGTCTGTAATGTTTTTGAATTTATAATCTGCTGGCATCTTTTTATTAAACCCAATAACTTCTTTGGAAATGATTTCTACACCAACAGCACCATTTGTTGCTTGTAAAAAACGTTCTATCAGTAACGGTTCAATACGATCTAGATCCTTCATCTTCATGCTTGCGCCATAGTAGACAAGGGCGATCTTCATAACTGCCTTGTCTCTTTTGTGATAACATTTTGGCATCATATTGTTCTTTAGGGAGCAGTCTAAGGTCTCCTCTCCTCCAAAGTCTTCTAATGCTTTTGTTATTAAATAATTCTTTTTACTAATACCAATATCTATTAATTTTTTACCCGCTATTTTTGAATTCGGATCAACACCATTTTTTAATAGAAGACGTAATGTTTTATAGTCTAATAGATTTATGGCCTCAAGTGCAGGGTTTAAAGTATTATTTAGACCGATATAGTTAAGATTTGTACTTGATGTTAAAAAGAATCTGACAAGATTCTTATCCTTTTTCATTATAGCATAAGTTAATAATTTTCCACGACAATCAGGAGTGTTTTGATCTGGGTTTCTTTTTAGATATCGAGCCAGTTTTTTAATCTTAGCCTGTTTAAACTTTTCAATAGTTTTTGGCCTAAGTTTACACTCTGCCGAGTAGATAGATAAAGTCATAAGCATTGTTAATAACATAACTAGCAGTTTCATATTGATCCTTAATCAAACTTTTGGCAGTGTCTAAAAATTAGACAGTCTAACTTTCATAAGTTACCAAAAGGTGGTGGTTTTTAATTAATTACTAATTATAAGAGCAAGCCTCATACCAACTGTTAGGAACCTAACATCCCCCAGTAATTCTTTCGAATGACGGCCTATTAGAGCTTGTTTGACATAAAATAGACCCATGAGAATCTTATTAATACTTTTATTTAGCTTTAAGGCTTTTGCATCAGTCGACCATAATGACTTCAACTTTGAAGTTAAGTTAATTCCTAGTGGGAAATTAGAAGTGAAAATGAAGTCGCAAAGAGACTTTTGTATGCTTTTCGAAAAAGAAACTAAGTTTAGTGAGATCATTTCCAACTTATATTTAAACGAAACTCTCAAACAAGATTTAGATGAAGATTTTATCTCACAAGAGGTGGAGTTTAATGGCACATCTGATGATGGACAATCAAAAGGTTATACACTTGATATGAAAGTTAAAAGGTCTGGAGTGACAGCGACATTAAATAATAAACTTAACTGCACTGTTTTAGAGAATAAAAGGAGGAAATATCCAATGAATCTTAAAGGGCAAACAATTTAGGTCGGGGACTCAAAAATAGAACAGCCGATCGTTTGGCCTTATCAAGAAGTGCTGAAGCTGTTGCTAAGACTTATTTTCTTTATCATGGTATGTAATATATAAACTCAAATTCAATCACAGAAGATATTTATGAAGATAATATTTTGCGCTTATGGAATGAAATGATGCTTGAGCTGAATAACTTTGACAGGCTCCCAAAAACAATTACTTTCAGCTCTTCACTCTCAGGAATTCAAATTCAATAAAAGTGTTTGGCATATCAAACAAAATTCTGTATCCTCAAAAAAATTTGGAGGATAAATGAAATTATTAATAATAATGGCACTGTTTTCTACAAGTGTATTCTCAGCTTCTAATGCAGAGCTAGAAAGAAAAGTAGATATTCTTGCTGACGAAATCGCTCAGCTCAAAGCGTCTCAACAACAAATTGGAACAGGTGAAACAATCTATGGATTGGGTCAATCAGCTTCTAAGGTCTATTTTTTAAAGTCTGGTTTATCAATTGGTGGTTATGGTGAGATCACCTATTCAAATCAATCTCATGAAAATGAAAATGGTGATGCAACAAATAGAGAACCAAAGTCTGAGGCTTTAAGAAATGTTATCTATTTAGGGTATAAATATTCTGATAAGTGGATCTTAAACACTGAGATTGAAATTGAACATACTGATGAAATTTTTAATGAGTTCATGTATGTAGACTACTTAGCCAATGACTTTGCTGTTTTTCGTTTGGGCCTATTCTTAGTTCCTATGGGGATTACAAATGAGCTTCATGAACCGATTTACTTTAACTCTGTAAACAGACCAGAAGTAGAAAAGTACTTAATCCCTACGACATGGAGAGAAATTGGCGTCGGTATACTTGCTGCTAAAGAAAAATATACAGTTAAGCTATTTCATTTTAACGGGCCAAACGCTGATGGAATTGTTGATGACGGAAAGGGTGGATCAAATATTGGAAACGGTCTTAGAAGTGGACGTAAGAAAGGTGGAGTAAATAATAACGCCAGCACTAGTATGGCCGTTGGAAGACTTGACTATAATATTGATTCTTCAAATATTATTGGAGCTTCATTTTTAAGAGGTAGTGCATCTAGTTCAAATAGTGGAAATGATTATATCGATATGGAGATGAGAGTTTTTGATCTTCATGGAACATTTAAGAATAACGGTATCGGAGCAAAATTCCTTTATGTAGATGTAGAGTTTGAAAATGCATCTGCTTGGAATGATCAGGCAGCATCCGCTCATTATATCCCAAATAGCATGGGGGGATTCTATGTTGAGTTTGACTATGATATTGAAAGAGAAAAAGGGGCTGTTTTAACACCGTTTGTTAGATATGAATCATACGATTTAACAAAAGATACTGATGAGGATACTTTTGGAGAAAGAGTAAAAAGTCGTGAAAGAACAAATACTGTTGTTGGAGTTGCTTACAAACCAGTTGATAGGTTAGTATTAAAAGCAGATTATATGTATAAGCATAGAGCTGATGATTCAGGTGTTAATGAATTTAATTTAGGACTAGGATTTGTTTACTAGATTTAAAATTTTTTTTCTCTTTGTTTTAGCCGCAAGTTTTTCTTGTGGCCTTTTTGCGTTTGAAAATAAAACCTATCAAGAGGTACTTAAGAATGAGTACCCTAATTGTTCTTTAAAAAAAGAAAATGTTTTTCTAACTAAGATTCAAGAAAAAGAAATTAATTCTAAATTAGAAAATAAAAGTTCATCATTGATTTTGAGATACGCAAATGGTTGTAATAAGTCTTTTATCTATATCGATTCTCACAATGTACGGACATTAAATGAAACTGTTTTAATTGAAGTAAAAGATGAGAATGTTATAAAGCTTAAGATTACTTCTTTCATGGAGCCTAGAGAGTACCTACCACCACTGAAGTGGTTAGAGCTTCTACTAAAGAAAAAAGAACAGGTGGATTCACTGACAGGAGCTACCCTCTCTCAGAATGCTATTAAGAGAACATTTCAAAAGTATTTAATTATAAATAGAGTATTGAATGACGAATAAAGAAAGGAGAGTATTCACATCTGTAAATATTTTGATTTCATTAATAGGAATCGTTTATTGTATATTAAAATATTTCTTCACTTTTGAAACAGACTTTGGTGTAAGGCCACACGAATATACTTCAACTTTTTTACATCTTCATATCATTTCAGTTCCACTACTTTTACTTGCACTAGGATATCTATTTGGAGTGCATATCTTACCAAAGTGGAGTGCTGGAAATCCTAAAAGAAGTATATCTGGTGTAAGTTTGATTATTTTGGGATTCTCAATGACATTATCAGGTTACTTATTGCAAGTTGCTTTAAGCGAACCAAGTAATAATGTAGCAGCTATCATCCATTTAATAGCTTCTTTCCTATGGATTTTCATCTACTTATGGCACTTTAGACTGAAGTTTTAGCCCTGTTCTCAAAAATGGACCATTTTGTACTCAAAATGAATGCATGAAATCCAAGGCCCGCATATAAGTGCTCCGAACTGATAAACATTCGAACTCGGAGACATTATGAAAAAAAATTTATTAGGAGCATTATTACTTACATCATCAATCGCACAAGCAGCCATTACAACTAATGTTGTTCATATGGGGCAACAAGTAGTTAATACTGAAAACGTAGAAGTATTTGTTACTCACGAAGGTAGAGTTTTTGAGGTTGATCCTTCAAACACTACTAGTAAAACTAAAGGATTTTCTCAATGTTTTATACTTGTGGTCGTAGGTGTAATAAATTAGAGACTTTCCAAAAAGCACCTGGTTGCAAAGGACCTTACCTGCATGATGATTCGAAGATATTTAGTCCTACTGAGATTTTATTTAATGAGAATGAGATTCCTGTAGGATATAACTTTCCAAACAAACTTTAAGTTCTATATAATTTCCCCTTAATCTGGGAGATTTTTTATGCGTATAACACTACTTGTTAGTCTGTTGATTCTTTTTACATCTTGTACAACTTCAAAGTATTCAAAGGACACAATTTCTAAAGCGAAGTCTATTCACAAATCTGTGCTTACTTTAGATACTCATGTTGATATCGATACAACTTATTTCTCAAAAGATAAAAATCTAGGTATGAAGACGAAGAATCAAGTTGATCTTCCTAAAATGAGAGAAGGAGGACTAGATGCAGCTTTCTTTATTGTTTATACAGCTCAATATCTAAGAGACGATGAAGGTTATGCGGCATCATACAAAAGAGCAAAAGAGATGTTTGCAGCTATTCACCGAATGACTGATAAGTATAATAAATATGAAATCAAATTGATTGAAAAATACTCTGACATAGCATCTGCTCGTAAAGAGAATAAGCTTATGGCCTTTATCGGTGTTGAAAATGCATTTCCTTTAGGTACTGACCCTAAGCTTAAAAAAGTTGATGAGTTTTATAAACTTGGTGCTCGTTATATCTCATTAACCCATAATGGACATTCACAGTTTGCAGATTCACATACTAAGAAAATGGATGCGAAGGAAAGTTTATATAATGGTGTAAGTAAACTTGGGGTAAAGCTCATTAGAAAGTTGAATAAGCTTGGAATCATGATAGATATCTCTCACTCTTCAAAAAAGTCTATGCTTGATACTCTTAAATACTCTAAAGCTCCTGTAATTGCTTCTCACTCAAGTGCTAGAGCAGTTTATGACCATTCAAGAAATATTGATGATGAACAATTGCGGGCCTTAAAGAAAAATGGTGGAGTTATTCAAATTGTTGCTTTTCAAAGTTATTTAAAAGAACCTCCTAAAGCGAAAGTAGAAGCAATAAAGAAATTAGATAAGGAGTTTAACCTTCCTCAAGATGGTAGGAAGTATATGGTACTAAAAATGAGACCCAAAGAAATGAGAAGTAAGTATTGGGCTCAAAGAGAAGTTATATCTAATAAGTACCCAGCCGCTTTCGTTACAGATCTTGTCGATCATATAGACCATGTGGTTAAAGTAGCAGGAATTGATCATGTTGGAATCTCATCAGACTTTGGTGGTGGTGGAGGTGTCTTCGGTTGGAACGATGCAAGTGAAACACTAAATGTAACAAAAGAGCTTGTCCATAGAGGCTATTCTAAAGAAGATATTAGGAAAATTTGGAGTGGAAACTTATTAAGGGTTTTTAAAACTGTTGAATACTATGCTAAAAAATTATAAAGAAATATAAAAGGCCCGAATCTCGGGCCATATTATTTAGTTCTCTTGAAATTCTAAATCCAAACATTCTTTTTTTGAATGAGTTTTGTTTTTCCAGTCATGATTTAGAATAGTATAACTGTCAGGACCTCCTATAGTATGGTCCATATGGATTTGCATAGAAATCGCTTTTCCATTTCCACCCTTTACACCTGTTAAGTTTGATTTATCAGCAGTAACAGTCATTCTTGCATTATCAATTACTGGCAGGTGAGTAAGAATAAATGGTCTTTTACCATTAACTAGAACTAATACTCTTTCATTGATTGGGTTTTTTACATTATTTACAAAAGTTTTCTTTTTGAACTCAACTGTACAATCAGCACCTTGAGTGTTTTGACCTTTGTAAGTTCCAATTTTAAAGTGAGCGAATGCGCTACTTGATACAAGCATTAAGCTTGCTAATAATAATTTCATATTGTCTCCTCGATTGTGAAAAATATTTTTGAAAAGCATATAAATTTGATCACGACTGGTCAATTATGCTTTTTGTTGCACCTTAAGTACTTGAAAATAAGAGAAAAATCTCTCATTGAGAAGCGTCGATATTCTAGACAACCCGTTGTAATTACTTCAATGCCCTTCAGTTGAATACAATTCAGGATTACTCTATGAGTAATAGATTTAACTGGAGCCATATGAAAAACTTATTTTTGTTAGTTTTAACCTTTTTATTTTCTTTTAGTTCATTTGCTAAAGACTTTGCAGTTGAGCAAGATCAAGTTTTTAAAACTCTTATTGAAGAGTTTGAAAAGCCTGGAAAGAACCTTGCCTTATATCAAGAAAGTGAAAACTACCGCTTTGACCTATCCCTTACAGATCTTATGGATAGAGTCACTTATGTCTTAGATGATATCAGATTTAAAAAATACGAAGATGAATTAAACCCTATCTTAGAAAAAGGAAATACTTACTTTTATGATTGGTTTCAAAAGGTTAAGGAAATTGCAAATAATGATGAAGAGCTTTTTGAAAAGCTAGATAAAAATTTACATCTTCAATTATATAATAATAGTGGTTTTGCAATACTTCCTCAATATAAGTTTATTGATCTTAAAAAGGTAAAAGAGTTAGGTCTCGTAAGAAGAATAACTCGCTATAATGCTTATCTCTCTGATCCTGAGGGGCATGGATTAGCTTTTGCTTTTGCAAAAACACAACAAGCTCCTTTTAGAAAAGGACTTCTTACTGTCGCAAAGTTAAAGCTTGTAAGAGACAGAGAGCTGAAAAAGGTTAGAAAGGCCTATTACAAAGTTTATGAGAAGATTGTAAATAGACAGCATTTTTCTGAACAAAGTAAATATGGGCTTTATGAAAAAGTCTCTTATAAACGTAAAAAGAGTGGTCTCAAAGTTTCAACGAGTGGCGAAAGAGCAGAGGGTGTTAAATTTAAATATTTCGAAAAGGGAAAGAAACTATTTAATATAATTAATAGTGTTTCCCATAAAAGAGAGCTGCTTACTTTTGTAAGTAGAGAACTATCAAAAAAGAATGTCGAAGTCGCAAAGTTTCACGGACATATTATTTTAACACCTATTTTTATTCAGAAAAACTGGGAATTAGTTCATAAAGCAGTTCAAGGGTATACATTAAGAAAATCTATAAATCCTGAAGATGACGAATACCTCTATCTAGTAAGAACATGGATTAAAAGAAACTATACCCTATTAACTGAAACATTAAGTGAATTTAATAAGAAAGAAAAAACAAGTCATGTTCTAGGTTTTAGACCGAACAAGCGTCCTAAAAGAATTGAAACTCTAGTTAATTACCAATTAATTGAAACTCTTTTTCCAACTCGTCCATGGATGAGAAAAGATAATCCCGACATTATTGATCGAAAAGGAAGAGGAAAATATTTTGATCAAAAGTTTTCACAGTCCATTGGCAGAAAGCTCAAGTCATTATGGAGCAAATTAAAAAAGGTTGAAAACTATACAAGTGTTTTAACAGGTACAACAGTCTTTGTTGCCACTGGTGGAAATGCAGCGATGGCACTATCTACAAGATCTTTAGTCAAAAAAGCTGTCTATACCATGAAGCATGATCGAGAATGGAAAGAGTTTCTTCAAACAGCTCCTGCAGAGATTGTAAGTGCCTTTTTATTAGGTTCGGGTTTTACTGCTGGAAGGCTCT
>CAXGOD010000009.1:0-14362 GCA_964011245.1 uncultured Bacteriovoracaceae bacterium
AGTATTTGGTAATGGTGTATTTGTTAATGCTTCAGTCTTAAATTGTATCAATGATCGCTTTAGCAAGGTCTTAGATGATCAACTCTATGATTTTTTAGAAGAAAAATATACTTTAAAGCAAGAAGGCCTACTTTATTTAACAGAGAAATACTCAAAACAATTTATGACCTTTATTAATGAAGCGTTGGCCCAAAGAAATAAAACAGAATATGCAATATATCAAAATCCATTTTTAGAGAATCTTGAAGAAATATTTAATTTTCTTTTTGAAAGCAAAAAACATCTTAGTGAACTATATAAAAGTAATACTCCATTAAACTATTGTCATTTAAACACAGCGATGCTTGTGTCTGAAAAGATTCAAAAGACTTGGGCGCAGCAAGGGTGGCCACTTACAATTTCTTTAAATGAGACAACAAATCAGGTCATCTCTATATTATGTCCAGATTTAATTGAAAAAGCTAATAAAGAGCATGCTAAGGAGTTTGTAAAAATAAATAACAAAGTAGAAGACTATATCGATATAAAGCTTGAGGGGCAACACTCATGGATTAATAAATTAGATAATGAACAGAATTTTACTACATTATGTTCAGAATCTAACAAAAGTGACGCCCAAGATTTCGCAAAAGGTATAACATCAAATAACAAGCTTTACTTTGTTAATAATAAAAACCTAACAATTAAAACAGTTTCTAAACTTTGTTCTAGTTTAGAAAGCTCCTTTAATAAACAACTAGAAAAAATTAAGGGGCAATCTAAAACGTATACGAAAAGTATTCAGAAAGTTTTAAACAAAGACCTTGACTGGCAAGTTACTATAAATAAAAAGAATTATATAAAGTCGTGTATGTTAAATGCTCAAATTAAAGTGAATAAAAGCTTTGTTGACAGTGATGAAACTCTTCAGCAGTTTAGTCTTGTCCCTGCTCAATTAATTTCAAAATACTTATCATCTAATGCCTGTGAGCAGAAATATAAATCTTGGGAAAAATATGATTTAATAAAACTTGAAAAAATTGTTTTTGATCAGGATGTTAAGGCCTATATCGGAACTCAAAGTTCTGATCAAATATGGAAGAAGTATATGTTTAAGTTTTACCAGGAAGTACTACTAGACTTAGATAGTGTTATTCAGGATAAGTTCGATGAAGTCTATAACGAATGTAAAACAAAATACCCATATGTTCGATTTGCTCCTATGAAGCTTAATAGGAAAAAATGTATTCAAGTCTTTTTTGCATCTACAGGAGCAAATGAGTATCTTAATCTGTATAGGGGAGATGTTAAATATCATCCTCTAATAGAAAAAGCTGTTTTAAAAGCTGGTGAGTTTAAACTTACTAAATTACAATCAAATATGAATGAATATTTAAAATAAAAAAGCCCCTTTTTGAGGGGCTTTTATTATTCAGCAGATATGTTCAGAATTTCTTGAGTTAATTGTTTTCTATTTAATGGTCTTTTCATATTAGAACAAATTGCTTTTTGCTCATCAAGTTTAGTTATGGCAGAAAAATATTGATCAATATCTATATCTTTGCTTTCTTCTTGGGCCTTCTTAAACATAAAGATATATTGTCTTAAGACTCCCTTAAGACGCCAGTTAAGAAGACCTGTCTCCTTAAGTTCGTATTGAGCAAGTAGCATGTCTGCAATTGGATAAGAATCTTCTTTATTTTCTAGTTTTAACTCTAGTAAACAATTGGCAAAGTCTTGTTTTCCTTTTGAAATTTCATTCTGAGTTTGATTTTTACTTTCCATTTGCATTAAGTATTCAAGTAAGTTATTTTCAACCTCTTTTAGCTCTGGTTTTGATATCCCACTTAAACGAGCATTACTTTTACAAATTTTATATTCTTCTTTTAGTAAAGTTGAAAGAGCAGTCGCTCTAACATATATCTTTATGTATTCAGAAGTATCTGATGTACTGTTTTTTAGTGCTTTAGCAAATTCTAATGTGTTTAAACTATCAAAGAATTGTCTAGCTCCTGGATATCTTACTAGTGGCTTCTTTTCAATTACACTTTTTACATTGAAATTAGCTTGAAATTGTTTGTTGTATTTTTCATGTCCCAGGTCAAATGCACTTTCACCAACAGCTCCAATACCACCTAAGGCAAATATCCATCCAAAAGGTAAAACAGTTGCTAAAGCAATCGATGCTCCTCCAATTGTCGCACCCAATACACGATTTACCTTTTTTGCCTTTTTGTAATAGGCCTTAGAGCAACCTTGGTCGGTGTAAAGACTTTTAGATAAGACAATGGAATTGTCTTGAGCGAGTGCCATTGTACTAATAGACATAATACATACGCCTAGAACCAATTGCTTAAACATAAATTCTCCTTAAATAAATATAATCACTATTTATGGAGCAATTCTTATGCCATTAAAGGTATGAGATTTCAGTTGGTTATCAAAGATAAAGCGTCTAATTAATTTACATTCTAATGTGGCCGTCACCAATAACGACAAAACGTGAGGTCGTCATTTCTTTTGCACCCATGGGGCCATAAGCATGAACTTTTGTAGTGGAAATTCCCAGTTCTGCACCAAGACCAAGCTGGCCTCCATCATTAAATCTTGTTGAGGCATTTCTAAAAACACAAGAAGCATCTACAGATTGAAAAAAAGCAACTGCTGCATCATCCGATTCAGTTATTATTGCTTCACTATGATGTGATCCATATTTTTGAATATGAGCGATGGCCTCATCTAATGAGTTAACAAGTTTTATGGAAAGGATATTATCCAAATACTCAGTTGCCCAATCTTGATCCGTGGCCTCTTTATATCCTTCTAGAGATAAGGTTTTAATGATATTTTTATCCAAACGAACCTCTGTCTCTTTTTCTTTTAGTCTCTCTAGAAGAATTGGAAGACTTGAAATTAGATCACTATGGATGATAACTGTCTCAACAGCGTTACAGACTCCAGGTCTTTGAGTTTTTGCATTAATAACAATATCTCTTGCTTTGTCTGCATTTGCATCTTTGTCTATGTAGATATGACAAAGTCCTAGAAAGTGGGCGATCACTGGAATCTTAGAGTTATTGTAAACATGATTGATAAGTTTTTCTCCGCCACGGGGTATAACAACATCTATTAAGTCATTTAAAGTAAGTAGTTCATCTACCAGTTCTCTTTTATCGCTTGCTAAAACTTGAACACACTCTTTAGGGATAAACTTTTTAATTGCTGATTGAATGATTGATCCTAAAATCTCATTCGATTCTTTAGCTTCTTTACCTCCTTTTAAAATTATCGCATTTGATGACTTGATAGCTAAAGCTGCACAATCAACCACAACATTAGGCCTACTTTCAAAGATCATAAGAATAACACCTAGTGGAATTCGTTGTTTCTGAATAACGAGTCCATTTTCATTGATATGCTTGTCAAAGAAGTCATTTACAACTTCAGGTTGATTAGATATCTCTAAGACTCCTTTTATCATTCCATCAATACGCTCATTATCCAAAAGAAGCCTATCAAGCATGGCCTTGTTTAGGTTCATCTGCTTTGCTCTTTCTATATCTATTTGGTTTGCAGCTATAATCTTTTCTCTACTTTTATCAAGTGTGTTTGCTATAGAGTCTAAGATCTCTTTTCTCGTTTTATGATTAATTTTCATTAAATCCGTTGAAGCAATCTTTGCTTGCTTTGCTAACTCTTTCATTTTTTATTCCTTTAAAACAAGATTATCTTTGTGGATTATCTCATCTGTAAATCTAAAACCAAGGGCCTTCTCTATTTCAGAGCTGTTTTTCCCCTTTATTTTGGCGACGTCACTTTCCGAGTACTCAACTAAACCAAGGGCGAATTCGACTCCTCGATGCATGAGTGGAATACAATCCCCACGCATAAAGTTTCCATGAACAGAAATGATTCCTTTTGGTAAAAGGGAAGTTTTCTTTTTTAAAATTGCATTATATGCACCCTCATCAACTGTAATGGCACATTCATGTTTTTGGGTACTAAATAACCAAGCCTTCCTTCTTTCAGAAGCTATGATATTCTTTGCAGAAAAGATTGTCCCAATATCATCATTAGTAAGAGCACTAATCACTGGAGATTTAATATCTTTAGGAGCGATAAGACCTTTGATTCCTAAAGGTGTTACCTTTAGAACAGCTTTGATCTTGCTGCTCATTCCCCCCCTGCCAGCTTTAGTTTTTGTCTTTGTATTAATTTGGGACATATCATCACCAAACTCAATAACAGGAATTCTTTTTGCATTCTTTTTTTCAGGGGAGTCTGTATAAACTCCATTAGCACTTGTGATAAATAGGAGAATATCAGCATTAAGCATTTGGGCAGTCATAGCTGCTAAGTGATCATTATCTCCAACTGTAATTTCAGTAAATGAAACAGCATCATTTTCATTCATGATGGGGATGAAGTCATTTTTTAATAATGTCGTTATTGTATTTCGTGCATTTAGAAAACGTTGTCTATTTCTAAAGTCATCATGAGTTAAAAGAAGCTGAGCACAGTTTATGTTATATTGCTTAAAAAATTCGATATACTTATTCATGAGAATAGGTTGTCCGACAGAGCTTTGTGCTTGAAGAACTTCTATTTGTTTACTTTTTTTTGTAAGAAGTTTCTTGCCGGCACTGATAGCACCACTACTTACAAGCACAACTGATTTTCCAAGTGCCTTTAATTTTGCAATATCACTTACTAGCTCTTTTAGCTTTTGAAGGTCAAGTTCACTGTCATCATTAGTAATAACATTACTACCAACCTTAACTATAACTAGCTTAAAATTTTCAAGTTCAGCTCTAAAATTCATGTGTAAATATTACCATAGTGGTGTCTTAATGTCTCTGGTAACAGCACAAGAGTAGAGCTAGGGGGTGTGAAAAGGGCCACAATCAAGCAGTTTTGGATAAAAAGTGACTTAAATCCTATGCTTTTTTTGGCATAGAAAATGCAATTGATTAAGACAAAACAAGCTAAATGGAATTGGCACAAAAAGACTTACTTGGGGGTAATTATGTCTTTTAAAGTGTTTTTCTTCAGTAATGATTTCTATGTTGGCAACAACAGCAATTGCAGCAGTAGATTGTAAGCCTTATAAACAAGAAGCTAAAGTTAAAGAGCAAATCGTTGCAGACTTTGGTTATGAACTTGAAAAAGTTGAAAAAAAGGTTATTGCTCTTGAAAAGAAGATCTCAAAAAAGCTTTCTAAAATGGACAATTTGCAAGTAGGTATTGAACAAGCGATAAGTATTCTAACTCAAATTCAAGATGAAGAATTACAGCTTTTAGATTCAATGGCAATCGTTGAAGCAGATATTCAGATTCAACAAACAAATGCAAATAGACTAATTCAAACGATACAGCAAACTCAAGAAAAACTAAGAAATTTACCAGCTGGTTCACATGCAAGAAGACAAATTTTAAGAGAAAATAACAGAGCTAAAAAGAAACTTGAAAAAGTAGATGAGAAAATAGTTTGGCAAACTCAGTCTATTGCTCCACAAAGTGCTAGACTAGCTCAAATAGGAGAAGAGAAATTGATGCAAAGTGATCAAATTAGTTCACTTAAAGCTCAAAAGGCACAAATTGCAGGTCAAAAACCTAATTTACAGTCTTTAACACGCAAAAAGGATAGAGCAGAAGCAGAGTTAATGGACCAGGATCTTATGCAACAAGAAAATCTTAAGTTAATGTCTAAGGCTAAAGAAAAGGTATTAATGTGTAAGACATATAATGTTAAATACCCAATTGCTTTAGATGTAGCTAAGGAAGTATATGTAGTAGGTTGTGAAAGTTACCAATTAAGAGATATGCAAGGAAACCACAAAAAAGACGCTGAAGCGGAGGTTTTAGCATCAGTATGTAACTAAAAATATTCAATAAATAGAAAGAAAAAGCACTTTGTTTACATGGTGCTTTTTTTTTAATCTATGTTTTGTATAATATGGTTATGGATGACTTAAAGAAAAAATTGACACCAATTCAATATGCAGTAACACAAGAGGACGCAACTGAAACTCCTTATACAAATGAGTTTTGGAGGTTCGATCAAGAAGGGATTTATGTCGATATCGTCTCTGGCGAGGCCCTTTTTTCATCCAAAGATAAATTTTTTTCTGATTGTGGCTGGCCGGCATTTTCAAGACCCCTCGAGGATGAAAAAGTAAATAAACATCCAGATTTTAAACTAGGTTATCCTCGTATTGAAATTCGCTCAACAAAGGCAGATTCTCACTTAGGGCATGTCTTTGATGATGGACCAACAGAAACAGGTTTACGTTATTGTGTTAATTCTGCATCATTAAGATTTATACCAAAAGCAGATTTAGAAAAAGAAGGTTATAGTGAGTACAAAAAATTATTCGAATAAGATCGTTTTCTTAGATGCAGGTACACTCAATCATAATGTTTCATTAAAACCTTTATATGAATTTGGGACTGTTAAGATTTTTAAAAAAACAAGTCATGATGAGCTCCTGAGCCGAATCGAAAGTGCAACTATTATAATAACTAATAAAGTAGTCTTATCAAAAGAAGTTCTATCTAAAGCACCCCAATTAAAACTAATCTGTATTGCCGCAACAGGAATGAATAATGTGGATCTCGATGCAGCTGCACAACTTGGCATAAGTGTTAAAAATGTTGTTGGATACTCTACAAATAGTGTCGTCCAACATACTTTTGCTTTTGCTACAAATTTGTTAGGTAGTCTAAGTGACTACGCGAAGTACAGCCAAGAGGGAAGTTGGTGCGATAGTGAGTCATTTACCTGCCAAAATTGGAGCATAAACGAAATCGCTAATAAGACTTGGGGAATAATTGGTTTGGGAAACATTGGAAAGAAAGTGGCGGAAGTGGCAAAATGTTTTGGAGCAAATATTCAATACCATTCAACGTCAGGTAAAAATAACAACCAACCATATTCACAAGTTGATCTTAATAAATTGATGTCAACTTCTGATATCATTTCAATTCATGCACCTTTAAATGAACAAACGTCAAACTTAATTAATTCTAAAAACTTAAAATTATTAAAAGAAAATGCAACTTTAATTAACGTAGGTCGTGGTGGAATTGTAAATGAAGATGACCTATTGGACTATCTAAAAAAGAATAAGTTACTGGTTGGACTTGATGTTTTAAAAATAGAACCCATGGATAAAAACTCAAGTGCATATGAGCTTAGTAAACTTCCAAGTGTTATCATGACTCCACATACAGCTTGGTCAAGCTTAGAGGCCCAAAAGAGCTTGATGAATGGAATTTCTAAAAATATCTCTGAGTTCATTGATAAGTCTTAGGCAAAATTTGTATTATTGCAATGCATACCATAAAAAAATAATTATGCTCTAATCACCCTCTAGTACTATTAATCCTATATTATAACGCAAAACTAGAAACTTTCATTTTGACTTTTTTGGCATATCAGTCGAACATTTTTAAAATGCTTTTTTAACACGGAGGAAAAAATGGCTAAGAAAAAATCAAAAGAAATGTTGTTAGTAGGATCTAAAACTAAGGAAGCTTTAAAAGGTTCTGGAAAGAAAACTTTTAATGTATCTTCAGATGCACTAGATGCTTTAAATGAGAAAGTTTATGCTTTAGTTGAGGAAGCTCAAAAAAGATGTGAAGAAAATGGAAGAAAAACAATCAGACCATATGATATGTAATCACAATAGAAAGGCCCGTTTTTACGGGCTCTTTTAAAGCATTAACTTATATAAAATTCTTAATCCTGCAATTCCTAAAAATAGTTTATAAAGAATCAAAAAAAGTTTATTATCAACCTTATCTAAAACAAGCACTCCAAGTTTAGTCCCAATGATTGCACTTATTCCCATTAATACAGTTAAACTAATATACTCAGAGTAGTTAAACTCTAAAAACAAAAATGCCGGTATCTTAATTAAATGTGCACTTGTTTGCATAACTGCTTTTGTGCTTATTATTTCTTCTTTGGTAAAATCAGAGCGTAGAAAAAAGGGTGCAATTAAAGGTCCAACAGCCCCAACTAAAATAGCACTGATTCCCGTGCCAATTCCAATAAATATCCACAAGGGTGGTTTTACTTTAAGTTCAGGAAGCTTTTTGGGTTTAAAAAGAGCATATGCAATTAAGGAAACGAGCAATATGTATATATGTTCCTTCTCTAAGAGTTTCATTAATAGTACAGTGGATAAACTTGCGCCTATGGGAAGACCGACCACAAAATACTTGAAAAATTTCCATCTAACGTGTTTTCTTAAAAGATAAACTCGACTTGAGTTACTAACTAATTGGACAATCCCATGAATAGGAATGGCCAACTGGATTGGTAAAAAGAAAGTCATAATTGCCAAAAGTAATATCCCCCCACCCATTCCTATTATGGCTGAGATAATAGAGGTCACGATAGCGAATATTGGTAATGAAATAAACATTAGTATTCCTTAAAAATTGAATTAAATACAATTAACTTTATTGTAATACAAATGGCGTATAAAAGGAGACTCTAAAAACAGCTGTGCAATTAATCTAGGACAACAACTAATGCTGATGTATTGGGAAATGGGTAAAAATGCTTCTCAAGGGCAAATACACTGCCAATTTGCACTACTAAAAGTAGTTAGAGAGATATTTGGTTATAACGATCTAAAATATATGAAAAAGCGCTCTTCTTTTTGCAACAAGCAAGATAGATTTAACTGTAAACCCAGCTGCATAGTCAGGTTTTTATGCTAAAGTAGGCTCACGGGATAAAACTTCAAGTAAGATCATCTTTCTACTCTATAAGACAGCTAAAGGATGTAATATAACTTCTTGTTTTTATATAAATGCGCAACAGAATAAAGTTGATTGAATTAGTCTGTTAGGTTTAAGTTTACGCCATCATTTTCCGATTAGCCTTTGAGGAGAATCGATCAAATATGAATAACCAAGATCTAAATTTTATATCTAAAGTGAAACTTTATCACTATATGCAAATTGTAAAAGTTGTACTTGGATTAGTTGTTGCTATTTTTTCAATCGCTTTTCTAAATTTTGGTAAATTTGATTTTTATATTCCTTCCCTTGCTTTTAGTATGGCCATCAGTGGTTTTATAGCTATCTTTTTAAGAAGTAAACTAGATCAAGACTTCAAATGGAGTCCCTTTGTAATTACGACTTTAGATGTTTGTGCCTTTATTTTTTGTATTTATATATCGGATTTTGCATTTAATACGATTTTCTTTTGGTTAGCGGGGCTTATTGCTATGACCTATTTCTTTACGAATGCAAAACTAGCAATTGCTCAACTTGTGTTAACTATCGGGTTTATTACATTTTGGGTTCATTCTGGACTTTATCAACACTCAATTATTTCAACAGATGTTAGTTATAATGATGCTTTTTTTATTAGCTCGATTGCAAATCTATTATTTGTCTTTTCAATATTTCATTTTAGTGAAAAAATAAAAAACAAATTTCAAGCGAGTTTACTAAGAGCACATTCAGATATTGAAAAAATAAATTCATTTCCTCTGCATAATCCAAACCCAATTTTTGAATATATTATAAATGAAGAGCTTTCACCAAAAAATAAAATTGCTCGAGAGTTTGTTCTATATTCTGAAAATGATCAACTTGAAGAGTTAATATTTTTCTCTAAGTCGATACTTGAAACTAAAACCAATAGCAGCGTTATTATTAAACTAGATGATAAAGAGTTTATGGTTAATGGAGCATATGTTAAAGGCAAGGTAAATCTCTATTTAACAGATGTTACAGAGCTAATTGAAACAAAAAGAGTTTTTGAAGAAAGAGAACAATACAATAGGGCCATTATTGATGCTATGCCTGGGTTTGTATCATGGATTGATCGTGATTATAATTATCTAGGTGTTAATGATCATATGTGTGAATTCTTTAATAAAAAACCCTCAGACTTTATAGGTCAGACTGTAGGTGAGGTTTCTGGAGAAGTAAATAATGTAATTTCAGACTTAGTCGAAGAGTTGTTCGGTAGTGATGCAGACCTATTACAAAAAGAATTTGCCTTTGATTACGACGATAAGAAATTCTGGAGTTATATTACATTAAAACAGTACAATGACGGAAAAAATGCCGTTTTAGTTAGTACAGATATTACAAAATTAAAAGAAGCTGAGACTAAGGTTCGTGAAGAACAATCAAAAGCTGAGTCAAGTGCCAAGCTTGCCGCCTTCGGTGCAATGGCAGCAGGGATTGCCCATGAGATTAATAATCCATTGGCCATCTTAAATGGTATTGGATACCGCCTTCAAAAATTAAAAGAAAAGGATAAGCTAACAGATGAAAAATTCTTAGAACTTACGAATAAGTTATTTTATGGTGTTGAGAGAATCACTAAAATTATTAATGGTATGAAAAACCTTTCTAGAGAAGGTGTAAATGATGCTTTTGAGTTCACTCTATTACAAGAGATTATTGATGAATCTTTAGTCTTACTTTCAAAAAAATGTATTCATAATAGTATTGATCTTCAATTACCTGTGATTCCTGAACACTTTGGCATTGATTGTCAACGTGTACAAATAAGTCAAAGTCTTGTTATCTTAATAAATAATTCAATAGATGCGATTACTAATCAAATAGAAAACAAGTGGATTAAAATTGAAGTTTCAGAGAGTGAAGAATTTGTTACAATTTCTGTTTCTGACTCTGGTAAAGGAATCTCTGTAGATGTGGCTAAAAGAATTTTTGAGCCTTTCTACACAACAAAGTCAGTAGGTAAGGGAACTGGACTTGGACTAAGTCTGGCCAATAAGATTATAAAGTCTCACGGCGGTACTTTTACATTAGACCAAACTTGTCCAAATACTAAGTTCGATATGATTATTCCTAAAAATGTTATTGCGAAATCAGTATCTTAACATGCCTTTTTGAGCTTCTTGACGATTTGTGTTATTATACTACTCAGTTGTTCTAATCCTGCACGTTGGCCGCAAGTTAAACTCTACTCTTTTCTCTTCTAGGAATTAATATGTACCGTAAGATATCCTTCCATAGACTTAGTGCTATGTGGGAGAGTTCAGATTCTCATATTAAAATCACTCATGGCTCAGAAAGTGCTTATCTTAAAAAATCGATGGATGATATTTGTTTCCAAGCTGAACTTGCTGAGTCTAGTTGGGAGTATGCCTATGTTATTTGTAAAGGAATGAGACGTTTATTTCAGATGGGTATTCAGCACCAACTAATCATAGGTCATAATAATTTATTACAAAAAATTTTATACTTAGGAAGTGATCTAATGCAAACAAACCCTAAGGGACATGACCTTTTTTATCTTGGAGTTCTAATAGAACTAAAGATTTATTCCAAATGGAAGTCTCTAGAGTTTTACAATTTTATGTTAAATACCTTAAAAGCAATAAAAGGAAATGTAAATTTTATTAGTAGGAGAGTAAAAGATAAACTCCTAGGAAAACTTAAAAATTATAATGAGGCTTTATATTTTGAATTCGTTGGAGAATTTTCCTCTGCTTAATCATTAAAATATTTTTTCTTGTCTACAATCCACTTTAAAATATCTTTTAAAGTGATAACACCCGAAACAAACATATTAGAATCGACTAAAGGTAAGCATCTAATATCCTCATGGTAAAAAACTTCTATAATATGTCTTAAAGGTGTTGATTCTGAGGCACATAAAACTGTTTTACTCATAACTTTGTGTAATCTGATTTCTTGGTCACTTGTATTACTATTTCTAATATCTACGTTAGAAATCATTCCTGTCATAACATTGTCCACCATAATCGGAACATGGCTTATATTAAAAGTTTTCATTAGATCAGAAGCTTCTTTTATTTTATTTGCAGGAGTTAATGTCTGAAGATTTTTACTCATCATCTCTAGAGCATAAACCTCGACAGTACTTTGCTTGATTGTTTCCTGGGGAACACCCTTTGACTTTGATGAAATGATAGTTTTATTTAATCTAGGTATTGCCTTTTCGCTTAAGTATTTAAAGTCAAAGTTTGTGATATTACCTTTTACAACAATATAAAATGCCATAATTTCTCCTATATACTCATTATACCTAAAAAATATGAATTTGCAGTGTGTTATTTGACTCAGTTTCTCTTTTAAATCCGTGTAATTTTAGGCAGAATCCATTGAGTAATCACATTATATTTTAACCTTTTAGGAGACCATTATGAGTAAGTTTAGAGCAGGGGTATTATACGGAGATGAAGTTTTAGAAGTATATAAGTATGCAAATGATAATGATTTTGCACTGCCTGCAGTTAACGTTGTAAATACAAGTTCTGTAAATGCTGTTTTAGAAACAGCGGCAAAAGTAAATTCACCTGTCATCGTGCAATTTTCTGCTGGAGGAGCTCAATTTTTTGCTGGTAAGTCACTACCAAATGGCAATTATGAGGCAGCAATTGCTGGAGCAATTTCTGGTGCTCATCACGTTCACTTGATGGCAAAAGCCTATGGTGTTCCTGTTATTCTTCATACAGACCATGCTGCGAAAAAGCTTTTACCTTGGATTGATGCTTTAATTGATGCTGGTGAGAAACATTTTGAAATACATTCACAACCTCTGTTTTCCTCACATATGTTAGACCTTTCAGAAGAGACACTTGAAGAAAATATTGAGATTTCGTCAAAGTACCTTGAGAGAATGAGTAAAATTGGAATGCATATCGAAATTGAACTTGGGATCACTGGGGGAGAAGAAGATGGTGTAGATAATACAGATATTGATAGCTCTAAGCTTTATACGCAACCTGAAGATGTAGCATTCTCTTTTGAAAAGCTAGGAGCTATCTCAAAGAACTATACAGTTGCAGCAAGTTTTGGAAATGTTCATGGTGTTTATAAACCGGGGAATGTTCAATTAACTCCTGTTATTCTGAAAAACTCACAAAGTTTTATACAAGAAAATTTTGATACTAGTGCTAACCCAGTAAACTTTGTTTTTCATGGTGGTAGTGGGTCGTCCCCTGAAGATATTAAAGAGTCTATAGGTTATGGAGTTATTAAGATGAATCTTGATACAGATATGCAATGGGCTTTTTGGGATGGAGTAAGAAAATTTGAAGCAGGTAAGCATGATTATTTACAAACGCAAATCGGAAACCCTGAAGGGGAAGAAAAACCAAATAAGAAGTTCTATGATCCAAGGGCCTGGCTACGTGAAGGTGAATTATCTTTTATTGCTCGCTTAGAAAAAGCATTCCAAGATCTTAATTGCATCGGTAAAAACGTTTGATAGAAGAATTTTCAGTTGGGGCCATGTTAATCATGGCCTTTATATCTTATGTTACAGCAGGAATATCAGCTGCGACAGGTATGGGGGGGGGAGTCATCTTTCTTGTTGGTTTAAACCTTTACTTACCCCTTAATAATGTCATACCTATTCATGGCCTAGTTCAATTAAAAAATAATGCTGTTCGTGTATTTGCCTTAAAAAAATACTTATTAAAAAATATTTGTATTCCTTACTCAGTTGGATGTTTGTTTGGGGTCATTACTGTTACCTATTTTGTTAAGAGCTTAGACAGCAAGCTCATTCCTTATGTCTTAATTTTATCCCTAGTTTTGTATTCTTTGTTTAAGCCAAAAAAGCTACCTGAATTAAGAATTCCTAACTGGGGCTTCTATATATTGGGTTTTGTAACTGGCCTTTTAGGTATTTTAGTTGGGGCCGTAGACCCATTATTGGCACCCTTTTTCCTCCGAAAGGACTTTGATCGACACACAGTAATAGCAAATAAGTCATATTTTCAATTTTTGGTTCATATGGCCAAAATACCAGTCTTTCTTTATCTTGGATTTAACTATCTGGAGTATTGGATATTAATCATTTTGTTATTTCTTTCTGGTATGCTTGGAACTTTTCATGGAATTAAGGTCTTGAACAAAATTAGTCAGGATCTGTTTATGATTGTTTTTAAAGGGATTTTATTCGCAGTTAGTTTAAAAATCATTTACAATATCTATGTCATTTTAAATTTATAATTTTTTTTTGTAGAGGTAATGCATGTCTAAGTTTCAAGTTATCAATCCCTATGATGATTCTGTTTATGGTGAATTTGAATTTCACGATAAAAAGTATGTAGATGATGTTGTATCCAAACTAATTAAAGGTAAAAAGACTCAGGCAAAACTAACTTCATATGAGAGAAGCTTAATTTTAAATAAACTTGCAGACCTCTTTGAAGAAAATGCAGAAGAGGTTGGAGTAATTATTACTAAAGAGATGGGTAAAACGATTTCTGATTCTATAGTTGAAATGCAAAGATCAGCAAATACTGCTAGAGCTTCAGCTGATACTTGCAGGGCTGAGACTGGGGAAGTATTAGATGCAGATGCTGAGTAAATTGCGCTTTTTCCGTGATTTATACCAATAAAA